>NZ_RZTI01000014.1:0-81844 GCF_003997275.1 Mesorhizobium sp. M6A.T.Ce.TU.002.03.1.1 | reverse complement strand
GCGACGCAAGAAAAACCGCCGGCAAAGTTCGTGCATGACGAGGATGGCCGTCGCGGCTCGGCCGTGTCGTCGCTCGTCTCGGGCGATTGCATCGTCTCAGGCGCGTCACTGAAGCGAAGCCTGATCTTCACCGGCGCGCGCATCAATTCCTATTCGACGCTCGAGGACGTCGTCATGCTGCCCGACTGCCATGTCGGCCGGAACGCAAGGTTGAAGCGCGTGGTGATCGATCATGGCGTAAGGATACCGGAGGGGCTCGTGGTCGGCGAGGATCCGGTTCTCGACGCCAAGCGCTTCCGCGTTTCCGAAAAGGGCATCTGCCTCATCACGCAGGTCATGATCGACAAACTGGGGTTGTAGTGGATGCAGGTTCTGTCGGTCACGCCCGAAATATACCCTCTGATCAAGACTGGCGGGCTTGCCGACGTGACCGGCGCGTTGCCCATCGCGCTCGCCGGCAACGGCGTGACGATGCGCACGCTCGTTCCCGGCTATCCCCAGATCATGGATGCCTTCAAGAAGAAAAAGGCCGTTCACCAATACTCGCAGTTGCAAGGCGGCAAAGCTTCGGTCCATGCCGTGGAGATTTCAGGGCTCGATCTTTTCGTGCTCGACGCGCCGCATCTGTTCGATCGTCCCGGCGGTCCCTATGGCAATGCCACCGGCGCCGACTGGCCGGATAATTGGCGGCGTTTCGCGGCCCTGAGCCAGGTTGGCGGCGACATCGCCGGCGGCGCCATCTCGGGCTACCAGCCGGACATCGTCCACGCCCATGACTGGCAATCGGCGATGACGCTGGCCTATATGCGCTACGGCAAGGCGGTCGGAACGCCGTCGATGATCACCGTCCACAACCTCGCTTTCCAGGGCCGGTTCGGCGCCGGCATCTTTGGCGAGCTTGGCTTGCCGGCGTCGGCCATGGCGCTCGACGGCGTCGAATATTATGGCGGCGTCGGCTTCCTCAAGGCCGGCCTGCAGGCCGCCTGGGCCATCACCACGGTCAGCCCGACCTATGCCCAGGAAATCCGCTCGCCCGAATTCGGCATGGGCCTTGATGGCCTGGTCAACATGCGGTCTGTCGATCTCTATGGCATCGTCAACGGCATCGATACCGAGATATGGGACCCGGCCACCGACAAGCATCTGGTCTCCAATTACACGGCCAAGACTTTGAAGGCGCGGCACCCCAACCGGACCGCCGTCGAGGATCGTTTTGACCTCAACCGCGACGACAGTCCGATCGTCTGTGTCATCAGCCGGCTCACCTGGCAGAAGGGCATGGATATATTGGCGGCGGTCGTTGACGGGATCGTTGCGAGGGGTGCGCGCCTGGCGATTCTGGGATCCGGCGACGCCGGCCTCGAAGGTGCGCTGCTGGCCGCCGCCGCCCGCCACCGCGGTCGCATCGGCGTCGTCATCGGTTACGACGAGGGCCTTTCCCACACCATGCAGGGCGGCTGTGACGCCATCGTCATCCCGTCGCGCTTCGAGCCTTGCGGACTGACGCAGCTTTATGGCCTGCGCTATGGCTGCGTGCCGGTCGTCGCCCGCACCGGCGGCCTCGCTGACACGATCATCGATGCCAATGAAGCGTCCGTTTCGGCAGGCGTCGCGACCGGCTTCCAGTTCGCGCCCGCCGATGCCGGCGCCTTGCTGCACGCCATCCGCCGGCTGGTCGAAGCGCACGCCAACCCCACGGTCTGGACGTCGATGCAGCGGCAAGGCATGAAGGCCGACGTGTCGTGGGACAAAAGCGCGGAAAAATATGTTGAGCTCTATCGCTTGCTGCTTTCGAAAAGGGTTGCCTGAAGCATGACACAAACCGTCCCCACCAAACCCTATCTCGACCAGAAGCCCGGCACCTCCGGGCTGCGCAAGAAGGTGCCGGTGTTCCAGCAGGGGCACTATGCAGAGAACTTCATCCAGTCGATCTTCGATGCGCTGGATGGATTCAAGGGCAAGACCCTGGTGATCGGCGGCGACGGCCGCTTCTACAACCGCGAGGTCATCCAGAAGGCCATCGCCATGGCGGCAGCAAACGGCTTCGGCAAGGTGATGGTCGGGCAGGGCGGCATCCTGTCGACGCCGGCGGCCTCCAATGTCATCCGCAAATACAAGACCTTCGGCGGCATCATCCTGTCGGCCAGCCACAATCCGGGCGGCCCGCACGAGGATTTCGGCATCAAGTACAATGCCGGCAATGGCGGCCCGGCGCCGGAAAAGCTGACCGACGCGATCTTCGCCAAGACCAAGGTGATCTCCAGTTTCAAGATCGCCGACATCGACACCGTCGACTTAGACACAATCGGTACCGTCGAGGCGGGCGGCATGACGGTCGAGGTGATCGACCCGGTCGCCGACTATGCCGAGCTGATGGAAAGCCTGTTCGATTTCGATGCCTTGCGCGCGTTGTTCAAATCGGGTTTTCGCATGCGCTTCGACGCCATGCATGCCGTGACCGGTCCCTACGCCAAGGAGATCCTGGAAAACCGTCTCGGCGCGCCGAACGGCACCGCCCGTAACTTCATTCCCCTGCCCGATTTCGGCGGCCACCATCCCGATCCCAATCTGGTTCACGCCAAACACCTCTATGACGAGATGATGGGACCGGATGCGCCGGATTTCGGCGCCGCTTCCGACGGTGACGGCGACCGCAACCTGATCATCGGCAAGGGCATTTTCGTCACCCCGTCGGATTCCGTGGCCATGCTCGCCGCCAACGCCCATCTGGCGCCGGGTTATAAGGCCGGCCTGAAAGGCATCGCCCGCTCGATGCCGACCAGCGGTGCGGCCGACCGCGTCGCTGAAAAGCTCGGCATCGGCATCTATGAAACACCGACCGGCTGGAAATTCTTCGGCAACCTTCTCGACGCTGGCATGGCGACGATCTGCGGCGAGGAAAGTGCCGGAACCGGCTCCAACCATGTCCGCGAAAAGGACGGGCTGTGGGCCGTGCTGTTGTGGCTCAATATCCTTGCTGCCCGCGGCGAAAGCGCCATGCAGATCGTCACCGAGCACTGGGCGACCTACGGCCGCAATTACTATTCGCGCCATGACTATGAAGAGGTCGAGACCGACCGCGCCGACGCGCTGGTCGACGAATTGCGCGCCAAGCTCGCTTCGTTGCCCGGCACCAGCGTGCGCGGCATGAAGATCGCTGGCGCCGACGATTTCGCCTACCATGATCCGGTCGATGGCTCGATAGCCAAGCACCAGGGGATCAGGGTGCTGTTCGAAGGCGGATCGCGCGTCGTCTTCCGTCTCTCCGGCACCGGCACCTCGGGGGCGACGCTGCGCGTCTATATCGAGCGCTACGAGCCCGACAAGTCTAGGCACGATCTTGACACCCAGGAGGCGCTTGCCGATCTGATTGCGGCAGCCGATGATATCGCCGGGATTCGCGGCCATACCGGCCGCGTCAAGCCGAGCGTCATCACCTGATGCCATCTGGAATGCCGGCCGGTTATCGGCCGCGATTTGGCGGACTTGTCGGGCAAGGCGGCATTCGTTTTGCCGCATGGTCGTCTGCGGCCAGCCGGCTCTGGGTCTCGATCTTTGACGAACGGGGAAACCGTGAGATCGACCGGCTCGAACTCCGGTCGGAAGGCGAGGGCGTTCACGCGCTTTTCGTTACCGGCCTCGCTGCCGGCACTCGATACGGTTTTCGCGCCGATGGCGACTATGCCCCCGAACAAGGGCTCTGGTTCGATCCCGACAAGCTGCTGGTCGACCCCTATGCCGTCGAGATCGACAGGCCTTTTCTCTATGACGACCGGCTCGCCGCTCGCCGGTGCGAGGGGACCGACACCGCCCCGCTGCTGCCGAAGGCGATTGCCGGCGCCTTGCCAGAGCCGCTGGCTGGTCTGCCGCCGCTGTTCCAGCCCGGTGGACTGGTCTACGAAGTGCCGGTGCGAGCCTTCACCATGCTGCATCCGGACATCCCGAAGCAGCAGCGCGGCACGATTGCTGCCCTTGCCCATCCAGCCATCGTCGAGCACTTAAAAAAACTCGGGGTCGGCGCGGTCGAATTGATGCCGGTGACGGCGTCGATCGACGAGCGACATCTGCCGCCACTCGGGCTCCGCAACGCCTGGGCCTACAATCCCGTGACCTTCATGGCGCTCGATCCGCGCCTCGCGCCTGGCGGTCTCGCGGAATTGCGGCAGACTGTCGCCGCACTGCGTGAGGCCGGCATCGGTGTCATCCTCGACTTGGTCTTCAACCACACCGGCGAAAGCGACAGGTTTGGACCGACGCTGTCGCTGCGGGGCCTCGACAGCCGCGCCTATTACCGGCATTGGCCGGACGGCAGCCTGGTCAACGACACCGGCACCGGCAATACGGTCGCTTGCGATCATCCGCTCGTCCAGGAAATGGTCCTCGACACGCTTCGCCATTTTGTCCGCCATACCGGCGTCGGCGGTTTCCGTTTCGATCTGGCGCCCATTCTAGGGCGGGTCGAGGGCATTTTCGACACCGATGCGCCGCTGCTGAGGGCCGTTCGGAACGATCCGGTTCTTGGCGACAGGGTGTTAATCGCCGAGCCTTGGGATATCGGGCCGGACGGCTATCAACTCGGCAACTTCCCGCCGCCTTTCCTCGAGTGGAACGACAGATATCGCGACGATATCCGCCGCTTCTGGCGTGGCGATCGCGGCATGGTCGGCGCGCTGGCGACGCGGCTCGCCGGCTCGTCCGATGTCTTTGCCAAAGCGGGAGAGCGAACAAGCCGCAGCGTCGACTTCATCGCCGCGCATGATGGCATGGCGCTGGCCGATATCGTTGCCTACGAGCACAAGCATAACGAGGCCAATGGCGAGCAGAACAGAGATGGCCACAACGAGAACCTGTCGTGGAACAACGGCGTCGAAGGCGAAGCCGGCGATGAGGCCATCGCCAAGGCCCGCTTTGATGATCAATGCGCGCTGCTGGCGACGCTGTTTGCCTCGCGTGGAACGATCATGCTGACCGCAGGCGACGAATTCGGCCGCACGCAAAAGGGCAACAACAACGCCTATGCGCAGGACAACGGAATCACTTGGCTCGACTGGGCCGGGCGCGACCAGGCGCTGGAGCATTATGCCTCTGGACTTGCCGCGATGCGTCGCGCCGCGCCGGCACTTTCCGACACGCGCTTCCTGACCGGAGAGCCGCGGCCCGGGTCGGAAGTACCGGATGTTGCCTGGCTGACCGAGGCCGGGGCGCCAGTCGATGAGAGAAGCTGGCAGAACCCTGAGCGGCATCGCCTGGCCATGGTGCTCGGCGGCACTGGCGACGGGGGCTGCCGTCTTGCGGTCGTCGTCAATGGCGATCGTCGGGCCTGTATGTTCACGCTACCGGAGCGCGAGGGATTTTTCTGGGGCCAGGCCATGGAAACATCGGCTGGCGCTTTCGACATCTCGCGGCCGGTGCCTGGGCGAACGGTCGTTTTCATGATCGAGCGCAAGGTCGGGCCGGCCCGCATCGAGGAGAACCCATGATGGCTGATGACAATGCCGAGTGGTGGCGCGGCTGCGTCATCTATCAGATCTATCCGCGCTCCTTCCAGGACACGACGGGGGACGGCGGCGGCGATCTGCGTGGCATTGCCTCAAGGCTGGCTCACGTTGCATCGCTTGGCGTCGACGCCATCTGGCTGTCGCCCTTCTTCAAATCCCCGATGGCCGATATGGGCTACGACGTGTCCGACTATACAGCCGTCGATCCGATGTTCGGCACATCGGAGGAATTCGACGCGGTGGTCGCCGAGGCGCACCGTCTCGGCCTGAAAGTCATCATCGACCAGGTCCTGTCGCATTCCTCCGACCGGCATGAATGGTTCGTCGAAAGCCGCGCGAGCCGCGATAATCACAGGGCCGACTGGTATGTCTGGGCCGATCCGAGGCCTGACGGCACCGCGCCCAACAACTGGCTGTCGGTTTTCGGCGGACCCGCCTGGGAGTGGGATGCGACCCGCAGGCAATATTACATGCACAATTTCCTCGCCTCGCAGCCGGACCTGAATTTCCACAATCCGGAGGTTCAGGACGCCTTGCTGGAGACGGTACGGTTCTGGCTGGAGCGCGGCGTCGACGGTTTCCGGCTGGATACGGTCAACTACTACGTCCATGACCGCTGGCTGCGCAGCAATCCGCCACTGGCATCGAGCGTCGCCGGCATCAATACCGAAGCCAATCCCTATCTCTATCAGGAGCATCTGTTTGACAAGACGCAGCCTGAAAACCTCGCTTTCCTCAGGCGTTTTCGGGCGCTGCTCGACGAATATCACGGCCGCGCCGCCGTCGGTGAGGTCGGCGACGAGGGCCGTTCGTTGCAGACGCTCGCCGCCTACACCGCCGGCGGCGACAAGCTCGACATGTGCTACACTTTCGACCTGCTCGGTCCGCAATTCTCGGCAGCACACGTACGTGGCTGCGTCGAGGCTTTCGAGAGTACGGTCTCCGACGGCTGGGTCTGCTGGGCGTTTTCCAACCACGACGTCGTTCGCCATGTGACGCGCTGGACAAGGCCCGGCGGCGATCTGGAGGCGGTGGCAAAATTCTCGATCGCGCTGCTGTCGTGCCTGCGTGGATCGATCTGCCTCTATCAGGGCGAGGAGCTTGGGTTGGAGGAGGCGGAACTGGCGTTCGAGGATCTGCGCGACCCCTACGGCATCCGCTTCTGGCCCGGGTTCAAGGGCAGGGACGGATGCCGCACGCCGATGGTCTGGGAGAAAGGAGCCGACAATGCCGGTTTTTCCACTGGCAGACCGTGGCTTCCGGTGCCGGATAGCCATCGCGCCCGCGCGGTTGATGTCCAAAACGGCGAGGAGAAGTCGGTTCTAGCCAGCTACCGGGCGATGCTCGCCTTGCGCAAGCAGCATGTGGCCCTGGTACAGGGCTCGATCCGGTTTCTCGATGCAGAGGGTGATGTCCTTGCCTTCATTCGCGAAGGCGGCGGCGAGAAGCTGCTCTGCGTCTTCAATTTCGCCGACGAGCCGGCCGACTGGCCGTTGCCTCAGGATGCAGATGTTGCAGAGACAGTCGATCTTGGCGGCACTGATGCCGTCTTGCAGGATAAGATGCTGTCGCTGCCGCCCTTGGGCTGCTTCCTGGGACGAGCCGGCTGACCTCTCACCTGGCCGTCATTGAACGAGCACGGAGCGCCCGCAAGTCGCGCCCAGGACCCGGACATCGGCCTCGCCGACACGCACGCCCAGTGCCGCAAGCACGTTATAAACCAATTCGTCGACAGGCGCAGTCACACCGTTCAGCAGCGCCACAACTGCTGGCTTCACCGTTCCAAGCAGCGCGGTTACATCAAGCCCGAGGCCCAGCGCACTGACCGAAAGCGACAAATTGTTGACCAGCGACGTGGTAAGAGATTGCGTCAGGTTTTTCGTGGAAGCGGTCTTTATCGTCTTGTTTGCGATTTCGGTGCTGTTGAAGGTCAATGTCGTCGGCTCGGTGTTGGTGATCTCGAAGGCCGCAGAGCCATTCACGCCGATCAGATTCAGGGTGAGAAACAGAAGCTTCACGCTGACCTGCGCGATTTCGGCATTTTGAAACGACTGTGGGTTGCTGAAATCGGCGAAGGCGGAGGGGCTGTTGTCGGCATCGCTGGCGCCAAGGTGCAGCGATGCTAGGCTCGGGCGTGCGGCAACGGAAACCTTCAAACTGTCGGGATGCCCCGTCGGGCAACTGATGTCGGTCAGCTTGGCTTCGGCAGAGGCCACCTCGACATGCAGCGGCAGTTTGACGGCCAGGAGGCTGATGCCGCCACCGAGAGTCGCATTGCTGCCGCCGACCGACGCCACCAGCTTGATCCGTGTCTGCGCCGTACGCACCACGGCGCCCTTCTCGCCAATTGTCAGCCATGGCGAGAATTGCGCAGGTTCGCCGATGGCAACGGCAAGCGTGGTGGAGACAAGCCCCGGAATCGTGGCTCCGAGATTGAGCTCGACCTGCTTCGAGCCGTTGGCCAGTGCGGCGGCGGTGGTCAGTATGCCCATGGCGCTAGCGTCGACCGAAAAACCGGCCGACTGTTGCCCGAGGCCCAGTTGGCCAATTGATCCAAGGTCGACAAGATGATTGAGCGGTATCTTGACCGTGCTGGTGGTCCTTGAGGCGATTGTCTGCAAAGCAAGCTTGCTGGTGCTGCCAACGGGTGAAACGTCAGCCATGGCCGTCGCTATCTGGCCCACCGTAGCTTTCGAAGCCAACACCTCCGAATAGCTGACACCTGTCAGCTGCAACTGAACGGCAAGTGCGTCAAAGAACGAAAGCAGGTTGACGTCGGCAGCGATCAGAGCGTTGTAGTCCATGACGCTGAGCGAAATGTTGCCGCCCAGGAGGCCGCTGAGAAGCGAGTTCAGGATGCCGCCATTGACGCTGAGAAGCCTGGACCCGACCGAAAACATCGCCTGCGGCGCTATGCTGGCAACGGCTTGGGTACCGATCACCGGAGTCGCGATAAGCGAACTCGCGAAATAGCGGGCGGGTATCTTTTGCAGGGCGACATGGACGGCGTTGTAGGGCGTCTTGCCGGCCTCGAAGCGCTTGTCGACGCCGAGCGACGACTCTGGTGAATATCGACCGGCGGTGACCGACACAATGGTTTTTCCGAGAGTAGGAACGATTGTCTGTCCTGCCTTCTGAACAACAATACCCGGCATTCCGTTATCGCCGAGCGTGGTCACCACCGCGGCCTCTATGTTGTTGATGTTGGAAGCCGCCGTGATCGCGGCAAGATCGACCAGTGACTGCGCCTCCCGGCGCTCCACATAGATCGAACCTTCATCGATGGCGAAGGCAGCCAGCGCCAGCGCGAACGGTGCGCACAGCGCCGTCATGACGGTGAAGTTCGCCTTCGGGTCGCCAAGCATTGAGCGAGCAACCCGGCCGATCCTCCCCAGTAAAGGTTCCGACATTCAGATGCCCCCGACCCGTATTGTCGACTTGCGTGAGATCGTGCTTCCCGGCATGGGCAGCGCCGGGAATAGATTCCAGACGGGCAGGTTGCTGGCATCGTATTGGATGGAGACCACGAACTGTTTTCCGTCGGCCGTGCTGTCTTTAGCCTGATAGGTCAGCTTGTCGGAATCGACAAAGGGATATCCACTGGCGTTGTTGTTGACGAAGCTGGTCACCAGCGCCTGGCGCTCGGTTTCGTTCAGCCCGGCAATTGCCGTGCGTGCGGCATCCGCCGCGATCTGCTGCACGGAGTTGCTTGCACCAAAATAGATACCATATGCAACTATACCGAGCAAAAGCAGGATGAAAATGGGCGAAAGCAGTGCAAACTCGATTGCAGAGGTGCCGGAATTTTCTCTACATAGACGCCAGATTATTCTTAAGTGGAGTGTTTTTTGGCACTTTGTGGCGGCTGCCTTACTTTCTGTGCTGTTCATACCCTTTGCCCGTTGGGAGATGTGTGAGATCTATCGAAGCCCATCGTGCAATGTAACCCATGGTTGCTTAAAGGCGGCTTAAGACATTTCGACAAAGTGGAATCGACGACAGGTTTCTTGCCGGAAACGAAAATCTCGAAGTGAGAAAACGCAGCCAAGCCTATGGTTTCAATTACTGTTCTATCGGCCACGAGGTAGCTCTCGGCGCGCCTTACTTTGGGTGACCCCTAGAGCCTGTTGAAATAAAAATTCTCCACGTTACTGTCTGGCCACCAGCTGCCGGAAAGGGAACCGGCGGCGCGCTCAAAGGGGCCATCTAATCGGTTTCGGGGCGTCAACACTCAAGAGGCGTAGCTGTAGGGCCGTCTCGACAGGGAGAACTTCATGCTGAAAAATATGCTGAAGGCGACGGTATTCGCCACAACCATGACGTTGGCCGCGGGCACGTTCTACGCGCCGGCTTTCGCCGAGGTCGTCTATAACAGAGGCAGCGCCGCCGAAGTGGAGTCGGTCGACCCGCACAAGACCTCGACAGTCTACGAAGCCAATGTTTTGCGTGACCTGTTCCAGGGACTGGTCATGCAAGATCAAAAGGCGAATGTCATTCCGGGCGCCGCCGAGAGCTGGACGGTATCGGACGACGGCACCGTCTATACCTTCAAGCTGCGCAAGGACGGCGTCTGGTCGGACGGCAGCCCGGTGACGGCAGATGACTTCGTCTACTCTTTCCAGCGGCTGGAAGACCCGGCCACCGGCGCCGAATATGCCTCGATGCTCTATCCCGTGAAGAACGCCGAGGAGGTGAACACCAAGAAGGCCAAGCCCGAGGAGATGGGCGTCAAGGCAATTGACGCAAGTACCCTGGAAGTGACGCTGAAGGCGCCCACGCCCTACTTCCTCGAAATGCTGACCCACCAGGCGGCCTATCCGGTCAACAAGGCTTCCATCGAAAAGCTTGGCGCAGATTGGATCAAGCCGGGCAACCTGGTCTCCAACGGCGCCTTTACGCTGGCGGAGTGGGTTCCCAACGACCACATCAAACTGGTCAAGAATCCGAAATTCTGGGATGCTGCGACCGTCAAGATCGACACCGTCAACGTTATCCCGACCGAAGACCGCTCGTCGGCGATGAAGCGCTTCGAGGCCGGCGAACTCGACAGCTACGATGATCTCCCGACCGAACAGCTCGCCGATCTCAAGGCCAAGTTTGGCGATCAAATCCGCGTCGGGCCGTATCTCGGCACCTACTATTATGCGATCAAGACCGACAAGGCCCCATGGGATAATGTCGAGCTGCGCAACGCCATCTCCATGGCAATCGACCGCGACTTCATTGCCGAAAAGGTCTGGCAGAACTCGATGCTGCCCGGTTATTCGATGGTGCCTCCGGGCATCGAGGGTTACACGCCGGCAATGGCCAAGTATGCTGAGATGTCGCAAATCGACCGCGAGGACGAAGCCAAGAAGGTGCTTGAGAAGCTTGGCTACACGCCCGAGAATCCGCTGAAGATGGAAATCCGCTACAACACTTCGGAAAACCACAAGAACACCGCGGTCGCCATCCAGGAACAGTTGAAGCCGCTCGGCATCGAAATCACGTTGCTCAACACCGACACCAAGACCCACTACTCCTTCCTGGAGCAGAAGGGCGACTATGACGTCGCGCGTGCCGCCTGGATTGCGGACTACAAGGATCCGGAAACCTTCCTCGGCATCACCCGCAAGGCCAGTGGCAACAACTATTCGGTCTACAACAGCCCGAAATACGAGGAGGCCATGGACAAGGCGGCAGCCGCCGGCGGCAAGCCCGAAGAGCGCATGAAGGAACTCGCCAAGGCCGAGCGCATCCTCGTCGATGAGGTCGGCAACATCCCGCTTCTCTACTATAGTTATCACGATATCGTTTCTCCGAAGCTTCGTGGCTTCGAGGACAACGTCATGGACGTGCATCCGTCGCGCTTCATCTCCAAGGACTGATTTTCCTTGGCCGAACTGCCGCTCTTTTGCAGCGCCGCGCGTCCTTCGGGACGCGCAAAGGACGCTGTAACGCTTTGATTTTGCGCATGGCCCCTTCCGAACCTTCGGTTCGGTTCGGGGTCATGAGTTAGGGCGGCGGTTCCGGTTTGCTAGCAAAGCGGGGAACCGATGCTGCGTTACGTATTTCGGCGGCTCCTGACCGCCATTCCGACGCTGTTCGTCATCGTGACGATGGCGTTCTTCCTGATACGCGTCGCGCCGGGCGGGCCATTCAATCAGGAGCGGGGCCTGAGTCCGGAGATCAAGGCCAATCTTGAAGCGCAGTTTGGCCTGAACGATCCGCTCTGGCTGCAATATGTCCACTATCTCGGCAATCTGCTGCGCGGCAATTTCGGGCCGAGCTACAACATGCCGGATTTCACCGTCACCGAATTGTTTGCCAAGGGGCTGCCCATTTCGATTCAGATCGGCGCCTCGGCCCTGATCCTGGCGCTGCTGCTCGGCAGTCTCCTCGGCACCATTGCCGCGCTCAATCAGAACAAGCTTGCCGACTATTCGGTGATTGCGCTGGCTGCCGCTGGCAGCACTATCCCGACCTTCGTCATCGCACCAGTGATCCAGCTTTTGTTCGGTCTGACCTGGAAGCTGCTGCCGATCGGCGGCTGGGGGGATGGCGCTCTCCTCAACAAGGTCGGGCCTGTGCTGACCCTCGCTTTGCCGCAGATCGCCATCGTCGCCCGCCTGATGCGCGGCTCGATGATCGAATCGTTGCGCTCGCACCACATCCGCACCGCACGCGCGCTCGGTCTGTCGGACTGGTCGGTGGTCGTCAAGCATGCGCTGCGCGGCGCCATTCTGCCGATCGTCTCCTTCACCGGCCCGGCGGCGGCGGCATTGCTCACCGGCTCGATCATCGTCGAGACGATTTTCGCCGTTCCCGGCATCGGCCGCTATTTCGTCGAGGCTGCGCTCAACCGCGACTACACGCTGGTCATGGGCACCGTGGTGGTCATCGCTCTGTTCACCATCGTCTTCAACCTGATCGTCGACATCATGTACGCCTTCGTCGATCCGAGAGTGCGCTATGACTGACATCGCAGCCACCGTTCCGGCCGTCGTCGGCCGCTCCTTGTGGGCCGATGCCTGGGCGCGCCTCAAGGCCAATCGCGCCGCCATGTTCAGCCTGTATTATCTTGCCTTCATCGCGCTCCTCAGCGTGTTCGGGCCCTCTTTGGTGCCGCATCGATACACCACCATCTACGCCGACTATGTGCGCACGCCGCCGAGCTTCTCGGCCTATCCGAAGGCCGACAAGATCGAAACGGCGCTCAATGAGGCGATCAAGCGTATGCGTGTCGACATCAAGGAGTGGCGGCAGGAAGACAATCGCATCTTCGTCACCGTCACATCTTCCAAGCCGATCGACGACCGCAATGTCCGCTACCTCGACCGTTCCGATGCCTTCGACAACACGAAGATCGAGAGCAAATCGCCTGACGGCCTTGAAGCGGTGATGAGCGCTTCGATCAGGCAGCAGTATTTCCTGTTCGGCACCGACAATACCGGCCGCGATCTCCTGTCGCGGACGCTGATGGCCGGGCGCATCTCGCTGGCCATCGGCCTGCTCGCCGGGGTCGTCGCCGGCGTCATCGGCGTGCTCTATGGCGCTACTGCCGGCCTTGCCGGCGGCAAGGTCGACGAGGTGATGATGCGCATCGTCGATGTGCTTTATTCGCTGCCGTTCATCTTCTTCGTCATCATGCTGGTGGTCTTCTTCGGCCGGAACTTCGTGCTGATGTTCCTTGCGGTCGGCGCCGTGCTCTGGCTCGACATGGCGCGCATCGTGCGCGGTCAGGCGCTGTCGATCCGGCGGCAGGAATATGTCCAGGCGGCGGAGGCGATGGGCATCGGCCAGCGCGGCATCCTGATCCGCCACGTCATTCCCAACCTGCTTGGCCCAGTGGTCATCTACATGACGCTGCTGGTGCCGCATGTCATCATCCTGGAGAGTTTCCTGTCCTTCCTCGGGCTTGGCGTGCAGGAACCGATGACCAGCTGGGGCGTACTGATCTCGACCGGCGCCAAGAACATCGGCACCGCCAACTGGCTGCTCTTGTTCCCTGCCTTCTTTCTCGTCTCGACGCTGTTCGCGCTGAACTTCGTTGGCGACGGCCTGCGCGATGCGCTCGACCCTAGGGATCGTTGAGATGGACGCTTCCGAAACGATCCTCAACGTTAAAGACCTTCGCGTCCGCTTTCGAACGCTCGACGGCGTGGTCGAGGCGGTCAAGGGCATCAACATCCACGTTAATGCAGGCGAAACCGTCGCCGTGGTCGGTGAATCCGGGTCCGGCAAGAGCCAGACGATGATGGCAGCGATGAGCCTGCTGGCCTCGAACGGCGAGGCGACAGGCGTCGTCGACTATCGCGGCCGCAACCTTTTAACCCTAAGCAAGCCCGAGTTGAACAAGGTCCGCGGCCGCAAGATCAGCATGATCTTCCAGGAGCCGATGACCTCGCTCGATCCGCTCTATTCGATCGGCAATCAGCTGATCGAACCGATCCGCCGGCATCGCGGGCTTAGTGCGGCACAAGCACGCGAAGAGGCGCTCAAGCTCTTGCGGCTGGTTCATATTCCCGATCCCGAACGGCGGATGAAATCCTACCCGCATGAAATGTCGGGTGGCCAGCGACAGCGGGTCATGATCGCCATGGCGCTGGCCAACGATCCCGACATACTGATCGCAGACGAACCGACGACGGCGCTCGACGTGACGATCCAGGCGCAGATCCTCATGCTGCTCGCCGAACTGCAGCGCAAGCTCGGCATGGCGATCGTCTTCATCACCCATGATCTCGGCATCGTCCGGCGCTTTGCCGACCGCGTCTACGTCATGCGCTACGGCGAAGTCGTCGAGGAGGGTGATGCGGAAGCGATCTTCGTCAACCCGCAGCATGCCTACACCAAGATGCTGCTGGCCGCCGAGCCGACCGGAACCAAGGCGCCGCCACCGCCAAACGCGCCCGTCCTGCTCGAAGGCAGGAATGTCGAAGTGAACTTCAAGATCGGCGGCGGGTTTCTTGCCGGAGAGCCGCTGGTGCTGCGCGCAGTCGATCACATTTCGATCCGCCTGCAGCGGAACCAGACCATCGGCATCGTCGGCGAATCCGGTTCGGGAAAATCGACGCTTGGCCGGGCTTTGCTGCGGCTCTTGCCAAGCGATGGCCTCATCCGCTTTGGCGATCGCGATATCTCCTCCGCCGACCGTCAGGCCATGCGGCCGTTGCGGCGTGAATTGCAGCTCGTGTTCCAGGACCCTTTCGGTTCGCTGTCGCCGCGCATGACCGTCGGCCAAGTCATCACCGAAGGACTTCTGGTGCATGAGCCAACCCTGTCGGGCAAGCAACGCGATCTCCGCGCGGTCGAGGCCTTGCGCGAGGTCGGACTCGATCCGAATGCGCGCAATCGCTACCCGCACGAATTCTCCGGCGGCCAGCGCCAGCGCATTGCCATCGCGCGCGCGATGATCCTCAAGCCCAAGGTGGTCGTCCTCGACGAGCCGACCTCGGCGCTCGACCGCTCCGTCCAGAAGCAGATCGTCGAACTGCTGCGCAAGCTGCAGGCCGACCATGAACTGTCGTATCTGTTCATAAGCCACGATCTCGCCGTCGTGCGCGCCATGGCCGACTACATCATCGTCATGAAGCAGGGCAAGATCGTCGAGGAAGGGCCGACCGAGGCGATCTTCAGCAATCCGCAAGCTACCTACACGCAGACGCTGATGGCCGCGGCCATCGACGTCACTCGGTTTCGCTTAAGCGCGTAACGCGATCAGTCAGGCCTGCAGCGGAGGGAGATTTTTTCGGGAGCAAAACAGCCAACCACTGGCCGTTCCGGGAGAAGGGAGACAGTTCATTCCGGCTAGGTGATTAGTATCAAGTCTGACCACACAAACCCTGAAGAGTGGGACCCACGTGATTGACCTTTCGGGATCAACGCCGACAAAAGCGTAAATGCGCAATGGGGATAAACCACGCATGCTTTGAGCTTGCATTCCAGACAGAGCACCCGCCTGATTTGCGCGACAGTTGGCTGTTGTTAACGAACATCCAGCGCAGGTCGATGTAGGAAAACGTCGCTAGTCGGGTCGAGCGCGGCAGATGCCGGCGAGAATGGTTCAGTCGAAGAAGCCCGCGTCCTCTTCCCTGAGGTACTTCCTGGTTGCTTCGGCGTCGATATCGAGGCCCAGCCCCGGCGCTTCCAGCAGGTCCACCATGCTGTCCTTCACGACCTGCTCAGGCAGGCCAATGACGATGTCGCTCCACCACGGGTCCGAAGCGCTGGGATATTCGAAAGCCACGTAGTTGGCGGGCAACGTGGCGCAGACATTGATCAGCGCGCCGAGGCCGAGCAGGCCGTTCGCCGTGCCGTGCGGCGCCATCAGGATCGAGTGCATATAGGCGTGCTCGGCCACCCATTTGAGCTCGGCTATGCCACCGATATCGGCAGGATCGGGACCAATGACGCGCACCGCCTGCGTCTCGATCAGCTCCTTGAAATTGTGCCGCAGGTAGATCTGCTCGCCGGTATGGATTGGCGTCGAGGTGGAGGTGGTCAGCTCCCGATAGGCCTGCGGATTGACCCACGGCACATAGTCGCCGGTCAGCATGTCCTCGAGCCACATCAAATTGTATTTCTCGACCGCGCGAGCGAACTTGATCGCATCCGGCAGCATCCAGCCCGGGCCGCAGTCGAGCGCCAGGCTGACCTCGTCGCCCAGCACTTCCTTCATCGCGATCACGCAGTCGAGCATGTGATTGAAACCGCGCTCGCTGATCACGCCCTGATCCATGGCGCCGTGATAGCCTGCCTTCTTCTGCTTCACGCCGTAATGGAAGCCCTCGATAGTGTCCTTCATGTTGGAGTGGAACGAGATTCCTTGCTTGACCATGAAGAAGTTCTGCGGCTGCTCCATCATCCATTTGACGTCAGCGGCGTAATCCTCCGGCCGGTCGCCCGTGCGTTTCTGGCGGATCGAGCCGTTGTAGACGCGCACCTTGTCGCGCACCTTGCCGCCGAGCAGCTTGTAGGCCGGCACGCCTGCGGCCTTGCCGGCAATGTCCCACAGCGCATGCTCGATAGCGCTCACCGCCGCGCCATAGGGCTTGAAAGAGCCGCGTTGGCGGATCTTCAGCATCACCCGCTCGACGTCGGTCGGGTCTTCGCCGATCAGGGCCTCGCGGAAATGCAGCACCCAGGGCTTGAGGTAGGGCTTGGTGTACTCGACCTCACCCAGGCCATAGAGGCCCTCGTCGGTGACAATGCGAACGATGGGATGCTTGCCGATGACGGCGCAGCGGAGATCGGTGATCTTCATGGCGCAGTCCTATTTCACAGACGAGAAAGCTGTCGGCGTGAGCAGCTGGCTGCTGATATTGGCAATGATCTGCCCGTCGCGCTCAGACTCGTCCCGGGCTCTGTGCCATGCCGGATCGGTGACGAAAGCCGCCCATTTCGCCTCACGCTCGGCCAGCGATTCCCAGGCGAGGAAATAGGTGAGGCGATTGCTGTTTTCGCCGATCGCCGTGGTGAAAAACCCGGCTTGGCGGATGCCATGCCTCTCCCAGATGGCCAGCGTTTGGTCGGAAAAGCGCTTGAGCAAAGCCGGCAGCCTGCCCGGCAGGCAGTCATAGATACGCAGTTCGTAGATCATGGTTTCGTCCGTTTCTTTCTTCGCCTCTCCCTTGAGAGAGGTCGACACGAATGGTCGGTCGTTGGCCCTGTGAGCCTGGGGAATGAGGGGAGGGGTCTGGGCTAACTCCAGGTCCGGTCCCAGCTATATTCATTGTCCCAATGCTCGGTGGATTGCCATATCCCCGTGACCCCCCGGTTGCAGGTGCAGCGAGATTACCTCGTCGACTACGTCGTCAATCCCCAGGCCCGGCTTGTCCAGAACAGTGATAAAGCCGTCCTTGACGAGCGGCTTGGGAACGCCGGTGACGATATCGTCCCACCAGTCGACATCGGCGGAGTGATATTCGAGCGCCATGAAGTTTTCGGTCGCGGTCGCGACATGCGCCGCAGCCATTGCCGCGATTGGACTTTCCGCCATATGGATCGCCATGGCGACACCATGGTCCTGTGCCGCGTCGCCGATCTTCTTGGTCTCGAGGATGCCGCCGGTGGTCAGCAAGTCCGGATGGATGACCGAGATGCCTGAGTTGAGCAGCGGCTCGAAGCCTTCCTTGAGATAGATGTCCTCACCCGTGCAGATCGGCACGGACGTAGCCTGCTGCAACTGCCGATACTGCTCGGTGTACTGCCAGGGGATCACGTCCTCGAGCCAGGCCGGTGCATATTTCTCGATCCGCCGGGCGAGACGGATGCCATCCTGCAGCGAGATGTGGCCGACATGGTCGATGGCGAGCGGGACCTCGTAGCCGATCACCTCGCGGACCTCGTGGATATATTGATCGAGCAGGTCGATGCCCTTTTCGGTGAAGTGGAGGCCGGTGAAGGGATGCGGCACGTTCTGCGCGTCATAGGCGGCATTGCGCGCCCGGCGTTCGTCCAACGTGCGTGCCCGGCCGCGGCTGGCATGCGTGCGGAAACCGTCGAGCACGCCAGCCGGCGCGACCACCGCGCCCGGGATGTGGGAGATCTGCGCCAGCCCCAGATCCATCTTGAGGAACGTGAAGCCGAGTTCCATGCGCTGCTTGAGGCGCTTGCCGGTCTCGGTGCCACTTGGCTTGTCGGCGTCGGTGTCGCAATAGACACGCACCTTGTCGCGGAACCGTCCCCCGAGCATCTGGTAGATCGGCACGCCATAGGCCTTGCCGGCGAGATCCCACAGCGCGATTTCGACCGCCGAGACGCCGCCGCCTTGCCGGCCATGGCCACCAAATTGCTTGATGCGGCGGAACAGTCGGTCAATGTCACAGGGATTCTCGCCGAGCAACCGGCTCTTCAGCATCAGCGCATAGGTGGCGCTAGCGCCGTCACGCACTTCGCCCAGGCCGACAATGCCCTGGTTGGTGTAGATCTTGATGAGCGCCGAGGTGAACGGCGCACCGACGATTTCGGCTACCCGCATGTCGGTGATGCGAAGGTCGGACGGCTTGGAGTTCGCGTTCACCCGATTGAGCGCCTCGTCGGCGCCACCCGTCTTTGGCATGGCTTGTCCTCGTTCTAGGTCAGCGGAGCTTGCCGCCCCGCACGCTGAGCATCGAGTTGCTAGTCCAGCTCGATCTCATGGGCCTGCAGGTAGTCGCGGTCCATCTCAACACCCAGACCAGGCTTCGATGTCAGCTTCAGGCTGCCGTTCGAAACGTCGAGAGGTCTGTCGATGAGGTGATCGTATTTGCCCAGGTTCCACTCCGACGTTTCGAGCTTGTAGAAGTTGGGAACGGTCATCATCACCTGCGCTCCCGCAACCACGTTGATCGGCCCAGCGGCGTCATGCGGCGAGACCGGGATGTAGTAGGCTTCGCATAGGGCGGAAATCTTCTTGAGTTCGGTAATGCCGCCGGTCCAGGTCACATCAGGCATGATGTAGTCAGCGAGCTTGTTCTCGAGTACCGGCACGAAATCCCATTTCGTGTGGCCGCGCTCGCCCCACGAGATCGCGGCACTGACCTTCTCACGCACCTGCTTGAGTGCGTTAAGGCTCTCGGGCGGACAGGGCTCCTCAAACCAGTCGATCTGGCCGGCTTCCTCCAGGCTCCGACATAGGCGAATAGCGGTGGGAACGTCGAAGCGGCCATGCGCGTCGATGAGAATGTCGACATCAGGCCCCGCCGTTTCGCGGATCAGCGCCGTGAGTTCGGCCGCTTCGCGCTCGTCCTTGCGAGTCATGCTGCCATCGAGGTAACCGTCCCGCTGTTCGCGGGACAGGCCATCGGCGGTGCGGCCCTGGTGGGGGAAAGGATCGAACTTGAGCGCTGTGTGTCCGGACTCGACGATGTCCAAAATTTCGCGGACCACAGCCTCCTTGCTGGTGAATTTGGCCTGGTTAGGATGGGTGTAGAGTGCGATTTCATCGCGCACCGGTCCGCCTAGCAGCTCGTAGATCGGCTTACCGAGGACTTTGCCCCGGATATCCCAGAGGGCTATATCGATGGCGCTCACGCATTCGACGGCGGCGCCGCGGCTGCCCATGTAGGTGAAGCTGCGGAAAATCTTGTGCCAGAGACGCTCGATATGAGCTGGATTCTCGCCTGTCACGGCGATGCCGATCTGCCGCAGGATCGTGCACAGGGCGCGGTTGGCGAGCCTTGTGGTTGTCGTGATCTCTCCCCAGCCGCTCACCCCTTCGTCGGTCGTCACCTCGACGAAAAGGAACTCTCCCCAATAGGAAGCATCGGACTTGATCAGCCACGGCCGAATGCTCGTGATTTTCATCTCAACTACCTTTTTCGAAATGGTCGGGCTAACGATGTTCTGGACCGGACATTCTATCCGGCCCGAGCGGCGTTGCGCGCTCGCATCTGTTCGAGAATATGCCGGCCTGAACCCTCGACATGGCGAGAAACGAGTTCGGCCGCCTTGTCGGCCTCTCCCGCCTTTACGAGCGCGATGAGTTCGCGGTGCTCGCGAATGATCGCGGCACGCCGTGCAAGCGTGAAGTTGAAACGCCGGCTCACGGCTCGCAGCACTTCGCGATGCTTCCACCAAAGTTCGGCGGCATGGCGGTTATAGTGCCGCTGGTACATCACGGTGTGGAAAGCCGTATCCAGCTCGCTGTGCCTGAACGTGTCGGCGAAGTTGTTCTCTTCGATCAGGCCTTGGAGACGTTCGAGCTCGGCGATGTCCTCGCCGGTCGCCATATTCACAAACCATCGCGTCAAGGCCGGCTCGATCAGAACACCGATTTCATAGATATCCCGCACAAAATCCTGATCTATGGGTCGGACGCGCGCCCCGCGGTTGGGGAGAAATATGACAAAACCCTCCCCGCGCAAGAGTTGCAGGGCCTCGCGCACGGGGTTGGTCGAGGTGCCATGACGCCGGGCGAGGTCGGTGACCACAAGCCGTTCGTTGGCGACGAGCCGCCCTTCGATGATGTCTTCCCTAATCAGTTCGTAAACTGAGGCGCCCTCGCTGGAGGCCCCTATGGGGTCAATCTCAGCCGGTGGCATGGCTTTAAAATCGCTTATTTCGGCCAAGGCCGGCTCCCCTATTCAGTACATACTCTGCCCGATATCACACACGGTTTCCACAAACAATGTACGATCCTATGCGTTGACAGGCAATCCACGATCTGAAAACGTACAAGGTGATCGAAGGGATACATAGAATAGGGAGGCGTCCCGCGGTCGTACGAGCTAGGCCGCTTTGCCTCGGCGCAGGGCGGCATGGAGAACCAGGGAGGATACCTATGACGAGGATTACGCTCGGCAGTGCGGTCCTGCGCGGCACTGTCGCCACTGCTTTGATGGCATCGCTGATGTCCACATCGGCACTCGGTGCGCCGCCGGTCGACCTGAGCAAGTGGTCGCCGGAATATGTGCGCTCCATTGCCGGCACACAGGATTTTGACACGGCAGCCGATTGCGCCAAGGTCACCCCGCTCGACTACAAGGGACGGCTGACTTTCTGGTATCAGGGCGTGTTCGAGGGCGACCCCGACCTCCTGCGCCAGTACTACAAGGAATTCTTCGAGACCTTCCGCAAGACCTATCCGAACATCCAGCTCGAGGAACAAGCCCTCACCTATAACGACCTTCTTGACAAGTTCCGCACGGCGCTCCTGGGCAATGCCGCGCCGATGGCGGTCCGCCTGCAAATCCTGGGTGGTACCGAGTTCGCGTCAAAGGGCTATCTGGAACCGCTCAAACCCGAAGATGTCGGCTATTCGACCGATGATTTCTGGCCCGGCGCCATGAAGGCCGTAACCTGGGAGGACGTTACCTACGGCATTCCGACCAACAACGAGACGATGGCATTCATCTGGAACGCCGACATCTTCAAGCGGGCGGGCCTCGATCCGGACAAGCCGCCGGCAACCTGGGACGACGTCGTCAAATATTCCAAGCAGATCCACGACAAGCTCGGCATTGCCGGCTACGGCCTCGTGGCTCGCAAGAATGCCGGCAATACGCCGTACCGTTTCATGCCACAGCTATGGGCCTATGGCGGCGGCGTCTTCGACGAAGCCACCGCGAACCCGACCTATGAGGAGGTCCAACTCGGCAGCCCGCAGAGCAAGGCAGCGCTGCAAGCCTCATACGACATGTACGTTCGCGACAAATCGGTTCCGGTTTCGGCACTCACCAACCAGCAGGCCGATAACCAGCCCCTGTTCCTCGCCGGCCAGCTTGGCATGATGATCTCGCACCCGTCCGACTACGACGTGATGCTCGACCTGCAGAAGAAGGCGACAGGCACCGACAAAGACAAGGCGCAGACCGTCATCGACAACATGCGCTACGGCCTGATTCCGACTGGCCCCGACGGCAAGCGCGCCGTCGTGTTCGGCGGCTCGAACATTCACATTCTGAAGCCCGAATATGTCGAGGGCGGCAAGGTAGACGAGCCGGCTGCAAAGGCCATCATCTGCATGTGGGCGAGCCCTGAGTGGTCGCTGAAGATGGCCTACGCCGGCTCGAACCCAGGCAACCTTAATGGTTTCAAGACCAAATGGATGAAGGAACGTCTCGACAACATCGAGTTCCTCGATGTGACGACCTCGATGCTGCCATATGGCATCCCGTTCCCAGCGCTGCCGCAATCCCCCGAGATCATGAACATCATCGTCCCGGACATGCTGCAGAATGCCCTGACCGGAGCGATGACCGTCGACGAGGCAGCGGACGACGCGGCCCAGAAGGTCAAAGATCTGATGGGCGGACTCTAGTCCAAGCCTGACCTGCGATCTGGCCGGCTGCGCCGATAGTGCAGCCGGCTCGTTCCGAAGAACGAGGGCACGCCACAGTGACGATCGTGACCGGCAAGGCCGAGGCTCGCCGAATATTGCAACCCGGTAAATCCGGCTTGTTGCGGAAGATATGGGAGCATCGCGCCGACTACGCATACGTGCTCCCTGCGATCGCCGTGATGCTCATCGTCATCGCCTATCCGATCTACTACACGATCGAGCTGTCGTTCTTTAAGACGCCGCCTGGCCTACAGCTCCGCGACAAGACCTTTATCGGCTTCGACAACTACACGACCATCCTCGCCAGTCGTGTGTTCTGGAAAGTCACCTGGAACACTCTGATCTGGACAGTGGGATCCACTTTCATCTCTTTTGTCCTGGGGTTTGCCGCAGCGCTGGCGCTCCACCGCGATTTTATCGGCCGTGGTGTCCTGCGCGCTGTCCTGATCGTTCCCTGGGTCATCAGCGCGGTCGCCGCCTCCTATATCTGGAGGTGGATCTACCATTCGGACTTCGGGATCATCGGCGCAGTGCTGGTCGGCCTCGGATTGGCCGACCGGCCGCCGAATTTCATCGACAGCGTCAGCACGGTGCTGCCATCCCTGATCGTCGTCAATATCTGGCGCGAGTTTCCGTTTGCCATGATCATGATGATGGCCGGCCTGCAGACAGTCCCCGAACAGTTGCTGAGCGCTGCAAAAGTCGACGGAGCCAGTGCATGGCAGCGCTTCTGGCACGTCACCTTCCCGCATTTGCGCAACGTCTCGACAGTGACGATCCTGCTGCTCGCGGTGGCCAACTTCAATTCCTTCATCATCCCCTGGATCATGACCGGCGGCGGGCCGTCGAACGCATCGCATATCTGGATCACCCACATTTATGAGCTCGCCTTCGGCCGACAGCTCTGGGGCGTGGCATCGGCCTATTCGGTGCTCCTGTTCCTCATCCTGATGACGCTGGGCTACTTCTACGTCCGTGCGCTAAGCGGCAACGAGCGGAAAGAAGGGAGCGCATGAGCACGATTGTCGAGACAGCCCCTCGAGGTCAGACCCGGCGCCGCATGCGTGTCGACGGATGGCGGTGGGCCGGGCGCATCTTCCTCGTTTTCATGCTGCTTTACACCGCGCTGCCGATGATCTGGATGCTGATCACTTCGATCAAGTCTGGGTTCGCGGCGATGCAATTCCCGCCGCAATGGTGGCCGGACCAGCCTACCCTCGCCAGCTATCAAAAGCTGCTCGATCCGCAGAACAGCGTCGGTCAGGACTTCCTCCGCTTCTTCTGGAACAGCCTTTTCGTCTCGACCGTCACGACAATCCTTTCGGTGATCGTGGCTGTCCCTGCGGCCTACGCGTTTTCCCGCTTCAGTTTCCCCGGCCGAAACTTCCTGTTCTTCTCGGTGCTGCTGCGCAACATGTTCCCGGCCGTGATCTTTCTCGTGCCGCTCTTCATCCTGATGCGCGTGCTGGGGCTGGTGAACACACATGGCTCGCTGATCCTCACCTATCTCACCTTCGGCCTGCCGCTGGCGATCTGGCTGCTCAAGGGCTTTTACGACAACATCCCGGTGCAGCTCGAGCAGGCGGCGCGCATCGATGGCGCAACGCGGTTCCAGGCCTTCATCCTGATCGTGATGCCGCTCTCGACGCCGGGGATCATCGCCACCGCGATCTATTCCTTCATCGGCGCGTGGAACGAATACATCTACGCCTACACCTTCCTCTCCAAAAACGACCAGCTGACACTGCCGGTCGGCATCCAGCGCTTCTTCTCGGAAAATACGACGGACTTTCCGGGCCTGATGGCGGCCAGCTTTATGATGAGCGTGCCCGTCGTGGTGCTGTTCCTCGTCCTGCAACGATACTTCGTACGCGCCCTTACAGAAGGCGCGGTCAAGCATTAAGGAGTTGCCGATGGCCCACGTGGTCCTCAAAGATCTCGTCAAGACCTATGGCAGCTTCAAAGCCGTCAACGACGTTTCGTTGACGGTCAATGACGGCGAATTCGTTGCGTTAGTCGGCCCTTCAGGCTGCGGCAAGACGACCACGCTTAATCTCGTCGCGGGGCTGATCCCAATCACATCGGGCGACATCGTCATCGGGGAACGAGTGGTCAACGACCTCGACCCCAAGGACCGCGACATCGCAATGGTGTTCCAGAACTACGCGCTCTACCCGCAGAAATCGGTCTACAAGAACCTGGCGTTCCCGTTGCAGATGCGCAAACTCCCCAGGGACGAGATTGACAAGAAGGTCAAGGAAGCGGCGCGAGTGCTCGACATGACGCACTTGCTCGAGCGCAAGCCGCGCGAACTTTCGGGCGGACAGCAGCAGCGTGTGGCCCTGGGCCGTGCCCTCGTCCGCGACCCCGCTGTGTTCCTGATGGATGAGCCGCTCTCTAACCTCGATGCCAAACTGCGCGTGCAGATGCGGTCCGAAATAAAGCGGTTCCATCAGGACCTGAAGGCGACGATCATCTATGTAACGCACGACCAACTCGAGGCCGTGACCATGGCAGACAGGATGGCGGTAATGAACGGTGGCTATCTGCAGCAATACGATTCGCCGGCACAGGTTTTCGCCCATCCCGTGAACATGTTTGTCGCGAGCTTCATAGGCAGCCCGGCGATGAGCCTTATTCCGCTGGAGGCATCGACGGCAAACGGCAACACCGTGTTGACCAGCGCGGAAGGCTGGAGCCTCGAGCTGTCGCAACTCAACGCGCGCAAGGTCCAGAGGGCGACGACCAAGAAGGTCGTGCTCGGAGCGCGACACTCGACGATCAAGCTGCACAACAGCGCGGTCCCCGGTGCCATTCCGGCCAAGGCCTTTACGGTGGAACCAACCGGAGACGTCACCTTCGTGCAGGCGTTCCTCTCCGGCGCCATCGTCAACATCAGCGTGCCTCCCAACATCGCCGTCGCACCTGACGAACAGATCTGGCTCGAGTTCGATCAGGAGCGGATGCATCTGTTCGACGGCGAAACTGAAATGGCCCTCACGGCCAACTGAGATAGGGCGGCGCGTGGAACGTGGGCGTAGATGACTGAGAGGCTTAAGATCACCGCGATCAAGCCCTATCCAGTATGGGTAGGAACGCGCAACCAGATGCTCGTCAAGGTCGAGACCGACCAAGGCATCTTCGGCTGGGGCGAGAGCGGCTTGAGCGGTCGCGAGAAGGCCGTGGCCGGCGCGGTAGAGCACTATCGCGAGTTCCTCATCGGCCGCGACCCGATGCAGATTGGCCGGATCTGGCAGGAGGTTTATCGCAGCCAGTACTTCGAGGGCGGGCGAGTTCTGCAGGCGGCGATTTCCGCCATCGACATCGCCCTTCACGACATCAAGGGCAAGGCATTGGGGGTGCCTGTCTACGAGCTGCTGGGCGGCAAGCAGCGCGACCGCGTCCCCACCTTCGCCTCGACCGGAGACGAGGCCGAGGGGGATGTCGCCATAGAACGAGCCCGCGAACTCCGCGCGCAAGGGTGGCAGGCGATCCGCTTCTTCCCCGTCGGGCAAAACGGCAGGGACATCTTCGAGCCGCGCGAGTCGATCGGCGCCACCGCGAGTATGATGAACAAGGCGCGCGAGGCGCTGGGCGACGACGTCGTCCTCGGCATCGACTATCATCATCGGCTATCGGTGGCGGAGGCGGCGAGCTTCTGCAACAAGCTCGGCCGCGGCGTGCTTGATTTCCTCGAGGAGCCGATACGGGACGAGACACCGGAGGCCTACGAATCCCTGCGCACGATGACCGACATCCCCTTTGCCATCGGCGAGGAATTTGCCAGCAAGTGGCAGTTCCTGCCCTATATCGAACGCGGCATCCACCAGTTCAACCGGCTCGATGTTTGCAATGTCGGCGGACTCACCGAGGCGATGAAAGTCGCTGGCTGGAGCGAAGCGCACTACGTCGACCTGATGCCGCACAATCCGCTTGGCCCGGTGTGCACGGCCGCGACCATGCATCTCGCTGCCGCGGTCTCCAACTTCGCGTGGCTCGAGACCAGGGCGCCCGAAAGAAAGCTGGGCTTCGACAATTCCGACTTCTTCCCGGTGCAACCACAACTCGATGGCGCCGACTATCCGGTCAGTGACCTGCCGGGGCTAGGCGTCGAGGTCGACGAAAAGGCGGTCCAGGCGGAGAGCTTTCGTTTCTGGGAAGCGCCTCACCTTAAGCGCCGCGACGGTTCCGTTACGAACTGGTAGTTCTCTTTCAACCGGAGTCCACGATGACACATGCTCCTGACATCACGCGGCCGCCAAAAAACCTGATCGACGCGCTAAGGGAGATCGGCGCCGCGACGGTTGCCGGCACGCTTGGCCACATGGGATTTCGCAATCCGCACATGGTCGGACCGGTAGCCCAAAACCACGGGAAGTCGATCGTCGGGCCGGCGCTGACGCTGCAGTTCATGCCACAGCGGCCGGATCTATTCAGCGAGGGAGAATATGCCGATCCGGAGACGCAGTTGCATCGGCACGTGCTCTATCACGCGCAGGAGGGCGATGTGGTCGTGGTCGACGCGCGCGGCGACATGAGCTCGGGCGTCTTCGGCGATATGATGTCGACGTATTTCAAAGGCAGAGGCGGCGCGGGTATCGTCATCGACGGGTGCATGCGCGACCGGCCCAATGTTGAAAAGCTCGATCTGCCCCTATGGCTGCGCGGCTGGACGCCAAATTATCATGTGCAGACCAGCATCTACCCCAATGCCGTCAACGTTCCGATTGCCTGCGGCGGTGTCACGGTGATCCCCGGCGACATCATCGTCGCCGACGACGATGGCGTGGTGGTGCTCCCCGTCGCGATGGCCGCAAAGGTAATCGAAGAATCGCAGAAGCATCACGACTGGGAGGAGTTCTCGCGAGTGAAACTCATGGGAGGCGGTTCGTTGCAGCGCTACTACCCGCTGCATGACGATGCCCGCGGGGAGTATGAGGAGTGGCGCAAAACAAACCGCTTGGAGAACCCTAGTTAGCGCATGGATTACCCTGCGGCGGGCGGCAGACCGTCTGGCGGTATCGCCGGCGTCTACGAAAAAGTGGGGAGTCGAATTTCGCTTTGGGGCACCGCTTTCGATCTGGCAGCCGGGATTGACGTGATTCAGACTTCCTCGAAGTCCGCCGAATGTCGGCTCTTGACGGACTGTGTTGATTCTGGTTTCGGGTTTTCGAGAGTCACTTCTTGCCGACCTCGGCGAACAGGAGGGAGGGATCTTCGTTCTCGAAGCGAGGCGTTTGACGCGGTCCTAGAGGTCACGAGCGCGGTCGGACGAGTTGGTATTTGCTCGGCACACCAGGCCCCTAGTTTCCTACATCGAAACGCGCAAGTCAGCGCTGAAGCGCGAGGCCGAAGCTCAGGCTTTCCGCGTTAATGTTCAGGATGGTAAGGTGATCCTTGACGGCAAGGTCAGGGTTTAGTCCGAGCGCCAGGCTCCCAAACTTGCTGCCTGGTTGTCGCAGGGAGTCCGGACTGTGGAAGATCGGATTTCGATCATCCGATGGCTCGACAAGCTGGACGCGGCGATTGCTTTGGAGGCTACCTCCCTTCGATCGATAGGCGCGGTACTCGACAGGCCCTGCATGAACATTGTGATGTTTACCAACACATTCAGCCCGCATGTCGGCGGCGTTGCACACAGCGTTGCGTCGTTGTCGGAAATGCTGCGTGAGTTGGGGCATGCAGTCCTGATCGTCGCGCCGGACTATGCGGAAGCAGCTCGATCAGAAAGCGACATCCTTCGTGTCCCTGCGATCCAGAATTTTAACGGCAGCGATTTTTCAGTGCCGATTCCGTTCACCCGCTCGCTCGAGAAGACACTGAACGCCTTCGAACCGGATGTCGTCCATTCGCACCACCCGTTTCTTCTCGGCGACACCGCCCTTCGCACCGCGGCGTCGCGAGCATTGCCGACGATATTTACCTATCACACCCGCTACGAACTCTACGGCCACTACGTTGCGCAGGATGCACCGGTCCTCCAACGGCTCGTGCTCAGCCTGGCGGCTGGCTACTGTGACCTGTGCGATCATATCATCGCTCCAACTCACAGCATTGCCGACCTCTTGCGCCACCACGACGTCACCAAACCGATCACCACAATCCCGACCGGCATTGATCTGGCCAGGTTCGCCGATGGAGATCGGCTGAGATTGCGGAGCCGGTTGGGAATAGTGGAAACCGATTTCATCGTCGGGCACGTAGGCCGGCTGGCGCCGGAGAAGAACCTGACTTACCTCACTGAAGCGGTTTGCCTGTTTCTTTTGCAAAATGAGCGCGCGCATTTTGTCGTCGCCGGCGACGGTGCGTCAGCGTCCGAAATGCGCCGCATGCTGGACGAGGCGGGTCTTCAGGACAGGTGCCATCTGCTAGGCGTGGTCGAAGGCGCCGATCTGGCCGACGTCTATGCCGCCATGGACGTCTTCGCCTTCTCGTCGCGTTCCGAAACCCAGGGTCTTGTGCTCGTCGAGGCGATGGCGACCGGCGTTCCGGTAGTTGGGCTTGATGAACCTGGAGTCCGTGAAGTAGTACGCACCGGAAAGAACGGCTATCTCCTGTCAGCCGATGCGTCCCCAGGCCAATTCTCCAAGGCTCTCGCCAGAGTCCGCGCGCTCACTCCGCCGGGCCGAGCAGCACTGCAAGAAGAAGCCAGATTGACTGCGGCCTCCTACTCACAATCTTCGACCGCGCAGCAGACCGTCGATCTCTATTCGCACGCTGTCGCGAGCCATGCTGGTGCCCGAGCTACCCGCACCCGTTCGTTTGAGGCGACGCTCGAAGGTCTCAAGCAGGAATGGAGAATCCTCGCCAACCTTGCGAATGCCGTCAAGGACGCGGTGGCGACGCGCAGTGACTCCACAAAGTGACGGCTGTGGGACGCTGCGTTCGCGCCTGGACTGCTGCATCCGTCTTCAGCCTATCCCTTCCGCTGAAAGGAAATTTCGTCGGCTCGGTTCGTGTACCTGCCGGTCTCTCGATGCATCATCGATGTCTCTTTAATCTGCTGGCGATCCAGTCCAGGCCGGAAAACAATCCGACGCGATGAAATTCTACCCAAAACTTCGTCGCGAATCCGTTGACGAGAAATGCCCTGACAACATGAAACCCTGTCACAAGCCCGACGGACAAGTGCAGCGTTTGTGCGGTGATGGCCATTTCGACCAGGCCGCCAGGCGAGGCGCCGAGGTCGCACTGGCCAGGTCCAGTCCCGTTAGCCAGCACAGAAGGGCAGCATAACCGAAAAGCAAGGTGGCAAGGATCAGAATGAAAACCGCGCTGCTGACGAAGACGCGAGGAAGCCGCAAGACCACCTCCCTCTTGAAGCGAGAGCCAATCGAAATGCCGATGAGAAACTGTCCGAACCAATAAGGTCCGCAGGTTGATGCCGTCGGTTGCCGAGCCATGGATGTCAAACAATGAGTGGCGGCAGAATGCAGACCAGAAGCGCCTGGCTGATGCTATGGCCGATACCGTGGTCCTCACCTACTCGCTTTGCACGATCCCGCACCCGAACGGCGCGCTGGCTGAGTTCCGCCGCGTCCTGAAGGCCGGCGGGCGGCTGGTGTTCATAGAGCATGGCGGCGGCGAAACTCCGCTCCCCGAGCACGCTGCAAGGGCGTCTTGTCGGACTGTGGGGCTGGCTTGCCGGCGGCTGGCATCTGACGCGCGAGCCAGCGTGGCTGATCGCGGACGCCGGTTTCACGATCCAGCGCCAAGAAAGAAGTTTCCCGCGCCTCTGGCAGCTCGGAATTCACACCACCGGGGAAGCGCTCCTCGGCGCTGAAACAAACGAAACACTTCGCGTTCAGCGCGGAAAAACGCCTGAAACAGGGATGGTTTAAATGCAACGGCACCGCTGCATTCCGCGGCGTTAATCATGGAGCGTTGCAATGTCGATAATGCGAGCAGCTTACCGCTCTTTCCGGGACTACCGGGTTCACCGTATGGCGGAACGGACCCTTGCGGCAATGGAGGATGCCCTCCTGAAGGACATCGGGATCAGCCGGTCCGAAATTGGTTTGGTGGTCCGCGGCTTGAAGCGCGGCCAAGAAGACAAGGTGGGCTGAAACCATGAAGCTTTCATTTAGGCTCCCGCTACTGGCCTGTGCGAGCGTGGCCGCCCTTCTGGCGGCGCCCGCCGCCAATGCCCATGACTCGGGCCTTCCGCACCGCCAGGCCAAGGCGGCGGCGGTTGCCGAGGATTCGACAAGCGTCCCGCTGTTCGAAAACCTAGGCAGCCATTCCTACCTTGTCACCACCGCTAACCCGCTGACGCAGGCCTATTTCGACCAGGGCCTGCGCTGGGCGTGGGCGTTCAATCACTCTGAGGCGCAGCGCGCTTTCAGGGCCGCGCAGAAGCTGGACCCGACCTGCGCCATGTGTTTCTGGGGCGAGGCTTACGTGCTCGGCCCCAACATCAACGCCGGCATGGATCCGGAGGCAGCCGCGAACGCCGCCGAAGCCGTCGCGCAGGCGCGCAAGTTGGCGCACCTCGCCTCCAGCCGGGAAAAGGACCTCATCGCCGCGCTCTCCAAGCGTTACAGCGCCGACACTTCGACCGACCAGGGCGCCCTCAACCGGGCCTATGCCACGGCGATGGCGAAACTGGCCGAACGCCATCCGCAGGACGACGAGATCGCCACGCTCTACGCCGACGCGCTTATGAACCTGATGCCGTGGGACTACTGGCTTGACAGCGGAGCAACGCCAAAGCCGGACACGATCAAGCTTGTGGCCTCACTGGAGCGGGTGCTGGGCCGCAATCCGGATCATGCCGGCGCGATCCATCTCTATATCCACGCCGTCGAAGCGTCCAAGACGCCGGAAAGGGCCGAACCCTACGCCGACCGGCTTGCCGCCCTCATGCCCGGCGCCGGACACATCGTGCACATGCCATCTCACATCTATCACCAGGTCGGCCGGTGGATCGACAGCCTGGAGATCAACCGCGAGGCGGTGGTCGCGGACGAGGCCTATTTCGAGCGCGTCAGCATAGCGCCGGAGAGCACGCCCGGTGTCTACACGGACGGCTATTATCCTCACAACCTGCATTTCTTGATGACCTCCGCACAGATGGCGGGCGACGTCGAGGCAATCGCCGGGGCGGCCAAAAAGCTCGAAGCGCTGGTCTCCGACACCATGGCCAGAAAGGTGGCTGGGCTGCAGCCGATCAAGGCGGCCACCTATTTTGCACACGCCCAGTACAGCGATCCCGAGGTCATACTCGCGCTGCCGGTGCCGGCAAACGCCCTGCCGTATGTCGAGGCAACCTGGCGATATGCGAGGGGTGTCGCCTTCGCCGCAACGGGTGCGAGCGAGGCGGCGCGCGCAGAAGCCACCGCAATCCGCAAGCTCGCCGCCGAGACCGATTTTTCCACGGAGACGGCGGGAGGACTTCCGGCGCCGGACCTGCTGGAATTGAGCGCGCTAATCGTGGAGGCCCGCATTGCCCAGCACCAGGGTGACCTACAGGAAGCGCGCAACAAGCTTGAGGCGGCGGTCGCGATCGAGGACGGCCTTGCCTATATGGAACCGGCCTACTGGTATTATCCGGTCCGACAGACGCTCGGCGCGATCCACATGGCCATGGGCGAGCACGAGGCGGCCGCGGCAGCTTTCGAGCACGTCCTGGAGCAGACTCCAAACAACGCCTGGGCGTTGTGGGGCCTGCGCGAGGTTTTCCGCAGGACCGGCAGGGCAGCGGACGCCGAAGAGATGGATGCACGCCTCAAGGCCGCCTGGGTGGGAGCGCCGGACTTTCTCGGCATCGAACGGCTCTGAGCCGCGCTTAAGGTGCCGGCGTCGTTGTCGGCTCAGGAAACGTGTCGCAGCCTCGCAACTCGGCGGCTGCGGCACACAATTCCAGGTGTCGAGAAGACAGGCTTGGCCTGCACGCCTGCCTTTCAGTGCCCACACGTCATAGTGGAACCGCAACCCAACGCAGCATGGATCCCGAAAATCAGAAGTTTGAGCGGGGGAGCCACAAAATCGCAATACCTCGGCCGCAAGGGCTGCGCTGGTCCAACTAGGCAGCGGCGCGCTCAAGAGTAGAGGTAACCCATGCCGCGGATTGTCCTGATCACCTCCGGCTTGGAGGGATCGACCTCAATTTTCTTCCGCAGGCGCGAAACGCGAATGTCGATGCTGCGATCGAAGGGATCCCATCCGCGGTCGTGGGCGAGTTCGAGCAGTTGATCGCGGTTGAGTACTCGTCCGCGATGTTCGCTGAATACTTTCAGAAGCCGGAACTCCATCGCGGTGATCGCTATTTCGGCCCCGTCGGCGTTGTATAATTTGTGTGCGTCCGGGTCGAAGCGGCACTTGCCGAACTGGACCTGGTGGCCCGGAGTGCTCGCTTTCTCCGCAGCTCTTTCGCTCGCCGATGTTCTGCGCAGCACGGCCTTTACCCGCGCCAGCAGCTCCCGCAGGTCCACGGGCTTCGCGACATAGTCGTCGGCGCCAATCTCCAATCCGACAACGCGGTCGACGATTTCCGCCGATCCGGTCAGCATGATAATGGCAACGTCTGAGTGCTCTCGTAGATATCGCGCCAGGGAGAGGCCATCCTCTCCTGGCATTCGGATATCCAATATGACCACATCGACGTGCTGGCTATCAACAAGTTCACGCAGGGCAGGCCCTGCATTGGCCGGCGTCACGGCATAGCCATGATGCTCCAGATATTCCGCCACCGTGTCGCGGATATCCGGTTCGTCATCGCAGACAACTACGTGTGCGTGCGTCGTCAAAATCGACCACCGAGCAACTAGCCTAATGGAAAAGTTGCCTCTGGAGTGACGTGCAATTCAATGGATCTGTCAAGTATTGTTGTTAACCAAGTTCGAGACAAACGAAAGGAGCTCGTTAGGTTTGATCGGTTTCTCAAGATAGGGCCGTTTCGCGGCGCGCAGGAACATCTGCGCGTCCGGGCTGATCGTGTCCCCCGTCAGGAAGGCTAACCTGTCGAGCTCGGCCGGATGGAGCTTGGCAATCTGGTTGAACAATCCCCGTCCGTCCATGTTCGGCATTTTCAGATCGCTCAGGATCAGCGCGAAAGTGCGGTTCTGGAGGTGCAGCAGCGCTTCTTCGCCGGATCTGGCAAAGGTGACGTTGAAACCATCTCGTCTGAGCACCTCAGCGACCAGCTCACCCACTTCCTCTTCGTCGTCCACCACCAGACAAGCAATGCCGGTTGAATTCGGGAGCTCGTCTTCGGCCGTTTCGGCTCGTTCGTCGAGACGGTCCGAAGCAGGCAGCGAAAGTATGAAGGTCGAGCCACCCCCCTCGGGGGATTCGACCTCGATGGTTCCTCCATGGGATTGAACGATCCGATGACAGAAGGATAGCCCGATCCCGGTTCCTGCCCCAATCTCTTTCGTCGTGAAGAACGGCTCGAAAATGCGGGGAAGTATCTCTTTGGAAATTCCCGGACCCGTGTCGGCAACGCTGACGACTATGTTGCCGGTCGTGGGATGAAGCCGCGTTGAAACCGTGATTGTCCGTCGCCCTTCCCAGCCGTGCAGCGCCTGTTCTGCATTGACAAGCAAATTGATCAGCACCTGGGCAAGCTGATCGGGATCCGCCCAGATCGGGGGAAGACCAGGTTCAAGATGAACTGAAAGCCCGATGTCCGACGATCGAATCGAATAGCTCGCCACGTCCACCGCTTCGGAAATAATGTCATCGATCGCAACGTTTGAGGTTCGCGTCGGCTGCTGTCTGGCCATAGCCAGGAAAGTCTTGACGATCCTGGCGCAGCGTTCGGCTGCCTTGCTCATCTTGTCGGCGCGTTCCACGACCTTGGCGTCGGTTGCGGTCTCCTTCAACAGCGATGACAGGCCAAGCACGACCGAGAGCGGATTGTTGAGTTCATGCGCCACCCCCGCCAGCAATCCGCCGAGCGCCGACATTTTCTCGTTCTGGTGCAGCGTCTCGCGCTGCCGCTCCAATTCCTGCTGCATTTCGATACGGTCGGTGAGATCGTAGGCGTGGGAAACAATCACCTTCTCACCGTGGTAATCGATCAGTCGAGACGAAATCGAGCACCAGCAGGTTCCACCGTCCTTGCGTTTGAGCTGGGTTTCGAAATCGTCGACCAACCCCATCGCGAGCAGCCGCTCAACGTATCGCATCCGCGCTGAAGGATCGACATAGTAGTCGATGGCGCTGGTCACGTTGCCGAGCAGCTCAACGGTGGCGGGGCTGCGGTAAAGCAGCTTCCCGTCATGCGCGCGGGTCATCTGGATGTTGACGGGGCAGGCTTCGAGGACCTTGCGGACCATTTCATCCGCTTCCTTGGCGGCCTCCTCGGCCCGCTTGCGCTCTGTAATGTCGACACGGGTGACCACGAACCCGCCTTCGCGGGTCGGACAGTTCGAGACGAAAAACCAACCCCCGTCTGTGTGACGGAATTCCTGTTGCCGGAATTCGCGGCGGTCCCTTGCCCTCTCGGCAAGCCAGTCGTCGATCTTGTCCCGTGGAACCGGAAACTGGTTGCGCTCTGCGGTCACGCGGAGGAACTCGAACCAGTTCACGCCGGGAACGAGCACATCCGCGCTTATCGCGTGCATCTGGCGGTACCTGCTGTTGGCCAGCACCAGGCAATCGTTCCTGTCGTAGAGGGCAAACCCTTCGGCCAGAGATTCGATCGCGTCGATCAGCCGCTCGTTGGCCTTGCGCGTTTCTTGCTGGGCGGCGATCATGTCGGTGATATTCGTCGTGTTCGACACTATCACCTGCCTTCCCTGGAAATCGATCAGGCGAGCGGAAATCGAAGCCCAGAAGGCCTTGTTCTCGGTGTCGTACTGCTGGATCCGAAAATCATCGATCCTGCCCTTTTCGATCAGGGTGCGCTCCAATATTGCGCTATAGTCTGGATCGACATAGTGGTCGGTTATTCGAGGACGGTCGGCGTAGAGATCTCTGGTAGCAGGATTGCGGTAGAGCGTTTCTCCCTCGATCGTGGTCATGTGTATCGGCGAAGGGCAGGCATCGAGCACCTTTTGCAGCAGTGCCGTGGCGTCGCGCTCGGCAGCCTCGGCCTTCTTGCGCTCGCTGATGTCGGCGCGCGTTACGACGAAGCCGCCAAGATCGGTGGGATGTATCGATACCGAGTGCCATTTGCCGTCGGAGAGGGGGACTTCGAAATGGGAGTGAAACTCGATCCGGCCTTGAATCCGCTCGTCCAGCCACTCATCCTCGCGCCCAACCGCATTGCGGTACACGCCGCGCTTGGCGGATTCGCGAAGGAGTTCGGCCCATTCCACGCCCGGTTTAACGAGATCCCGCACCGGGTGGTTCAGCTCGCGGTAAAGGCTGTTGCACATGACCAGGCGGTGATCTTCGTCGTACAGTGCGAACCCCTCGGAGAGTGATTCAACGGCGTCTGCGAGCATCTCCCGCGCCGCAGCGACCTCGCCGTCACGCTTCTTCTGCTTGGTCACATCGGCGATGCCGGCGAGAACCACTCGCCGGCCCTGGAACTCGACGATCCTGAGATTGCCCGTGGCCCAGAACTCTTGGCCGTCGGGTCTTTTAAGAAGCACCTCGCAATTTTCGACGACGCCCTTTTGCATGAGCTCCCGATTGATTTCCCGGTGTTTCTCGGGGTCGACAAAGTAATCGCCGAGCCGCACCGTCTCGCGTTGCGCCTTTTTGCTCCATCCAAGCAGCCGTTCGGCAGCATTGCTCTGGTAGATGAGTTCCCCCGAACTCGCGTCGTTCATCCATACCGGCAACGGATGATGCTTGATCAAGAAACCGAACAGATCCTCGCGCTGCTTCCGTTCCGTGATGTCCAACACCCCGATGATGAGCGAGCGGCGCCCGCCATAAACACCGCGACGGCAGTTGGTCGAACACCAGACAGTCGATCCGCTCGCGTTTCTAAGCTGGATTTCGTGATCCCGCACGATGTCGCTGTTGTTGGCAAGAGACCTGATTTCATCGAATTCGCCAGTATTCACGAAATGATCCGTCAGGAATTGCGGTTCGTTCGACGTCCATTTTCGGCCAAGCAGGTTCGACGCATCGAGGCTTTCATAGAGGATTTGCCCGCTTCCCGCGTCCACCACCCAAACGGGCAGCGGGTGACTGTCCGTGATGCAGCGGAATATCTCGGCGTTTTCCAGGTGCGCGATCTGCGCTCGCTTCATGTCAGTAATGTCGACGCTTACCAGGGCGATGCCACCGTCCGGCCGAGGATGTGCCGTGAGCAACTTCCACCGCCCATCCAAAGTCTCCGCTTCAACAGGAGCGTCGTCGATTTGCATCCATCGCGCCGCAGCGCTTTCAGCGAACGCGTTGCCCGGCTCGATGGGGCGGCCGTCGAAACTTTTCAGACATGAGAGGGCTTCGGCGATTGCGGCAATGGCGTCCATCGGCTGCATCTCGCCGCGGTCGAGCCGCTGGCTTCCAAATATCTCCGGATTGCTACCAACGAGGACATTGTTGGCGTCAAAGAGGGCATAGCCTGTGGGTGTGGATGTAACCGGATTATCAGGCCGCATGGACGTTCCCTTTGTTCGCGTGATGTCCCGAGGGCGGATACTAGACCCTCTTTGTTTCAGCACACATTCAGACGCTGCGTGATTTGTTTCAACTGTTTCGGCGCGTGGGAGTCTTCGCCAGCGCTGGCGTGAAAACGAAATCTATCCAACGCTCCAGAAAAACGGCCGAAACATGAATGGCCTAGATTGCACGGCCGAAACCACGGCTCGAGCTAACGACTCGGGATCTTAACCAGCCACAAAATGCCGCCTGTCATCCCCTTCGAGCGTGCCGCTGAAACAAACGAAACATTCCCACGGCGTCACAGAAAAACGTCTGAAACGAAGGCGGTGTATGACAAGAAGAGCCGCAGTGCGGCAGATTCAACCGGCGAAACGCAAATGTCCGGCGCCCAGGACGAACAATCTAGTCTTGGCGAGTTGCCGACGCGTCTTGCTCCGAAACCTGAGGGTTCAAAATGGATAAGCCAGTAACTTCGTATGATTTCCCCGACCGGCTCCGCGCGAGCCTTATTGACCAAAACCATCCGGTCTATGAAGAGGCTCGCGGGCTCTACAACGCTATGATCGACAAGAGGCCGCGCTGGATCATCCCTTGCGCCGAGGTCGCCGACGTCGTCGCGGCCGTCAATTACGCCCGAGAGAAGCATTTGCTTCTTGCCATTCGCGGCGGCGGCCACAACGGTCCAGGCTTCGGCAGTTGCGACGGCGGGATGGTCATCGACATGTCGCCGATGAAACGGGTCGATATCGATCCCACGACTCGAACGGTTCGCGTCGAGGCCGGCTGCACCCAAGGCGATGTCGACCGCGCCACCAGCGTTCATGGGCTGGCGGTGCCGGCGGGCATCGTCGCGACCACAGGCGTCGCCGGACTGACGCTGGGAGGCGGCACCGGCCATCTCACGCGCAAACACGGCCTCACCATTGACAATCTGCTTGCGGCCGAGGTCGTGCTGGCCGACGGCAGCGTCGTGACGGCAAGTGAGGACGAACACCCGGAGCTGTTCTGGGCGCTGCGCGGCGGCGGCGGCAACTTCGGCGTTGTGACGCGCTTCATATTTCAGGCGCATCCGGCGAAGGATGTCTATGCCGGGCCGATCTTCTTCGACATCGCAGATGCCGCGGAGATCATGCGCTGGTACCGCGACTTCCTGCCCGGAGCGCCGCGAGAGCTCGGGATGTTCTTCGGCATCAAGACGGTGCCCTCCTGCGACCCTTTCCCGCGCGAGATCTGGGGAAGGCGCATATGCGCGCTGATCAGTTGCTACAACGGCGCAGAGGAGGACGGCATCCGGGCGATGCAGCCCGTGCGCGACGCGCTTCCCAAGCCTTTGATGGACGGTATGGTGCAAATGCCCTTCGTCGATCTGCAGGCGCTGTTTGATCCGCTGCTGCCGAAGGGCTTGCAGTGGTACTGGAAGGGCGATTATGTCGACGAGCTGTCCGATGCGGCCATCGCTGCCCATGCCGAGCACGGCTCGAAGACCCCGAGCGAGCTGTCGCTGATGCATCTCTACCCCATCGACGGAGCGGTTCAGGACGTGGCTCCGGACGCCACCGCCTGGGGGGCGCGGCGAGCGCGTTGGTCCATGGTTATCGCGGGCATCGATCCCGACCCGACGAAGGCGTCGGAGCTGAGGCGCTGGGCAAGCGAGTATTGGGCCGCGGTGCACAAGCACAACCCGCATGGCGGCGCCTACATCAACTTCATGATGGATGATGAAGGTGAAGCGCGCGTGCGCGCCGCCTACGGTGCCAACTATGAGCGGCTCGTCTCGGTTAAGCGCAAATACGATCCGGCGAACCTCTTCCGCGTCAACCACAACATCCGGCCGTAAGCCGGGCTGAGCCTGTCCGTCTTTGGGTCACGCCGAGGCGGACAGGCTTGTGGCATGCGAAAGCCGGTGTCGCGTTCCATCGAGGGCTGACCGGAAAGCGGCCCTTACGAACTGGAAATGCAAGACAGCAATTGGCCTGCGATCATCAGCCCTCGCCGTCATCGTCGCAGGTAGTGGCGCGCCCCCATTTCGGTCGACAATCCCTCTAAGACGACTTTTCCCAACATGCGGCCGCCCTCAACAAGCCGATGCGCCTCCAGAAGACTGCTGGGCGTGAGCTTTCCAAGGTCGGTCGTCACTGTGGAGCGCAGGACACCGGAGTCAGCGAGCGCCGAGACCTCTTCGAGAATCCTGTGATGAGCGACCATGTCGGCACCGCCAGAATGAGGTCGCGTCACCACGTCCTCCCAATGCAACGAAGCGCTTTTCGACCGAAGCGGCGTCGCATCAAGGATTGCATGGTTGGTGATGACTCCGACCTTGCCGTAGGGGGCAATGATCGCTGCGATCGCAGCCCAATGCTGCTCTGTCTGGTTGAGGGCTGCGATGTGGGTGATTGCCGAAGCGCCTGTAGCGGCAAGCTCCTCGATCATCGATCGCGAATGATCGATGACATGGTGCGCCCCGAGCGACAGGCACCACTCCCGGCTCTCGGGCCGTGAGGCGGTCGCGATGACGGTCAGGCCGGTGAGGCGTCGCGCCAGCTGGATCAGCATCGAGCCGACACCGCCCGCCCCGCCGATGATCAGCAGCGTGCCGCCATCGTGCAGGCTTCCGGGCGTAACGTCGAGGCGGTCGAACAGTAACTCCCAGGCCGTCAGCGACGTAAGAGGCAGCGCTGCCGCCTGCATGAATGTGAGCCGGGCCGGCTTGCGACCCACGAGACGTTCGTCTACCGCGTGCAATTCCGCATTGGCACCGGGCCGATTGAGATTGCCCGAATAGAAGACTTCATCGCCTGGGCGAAAGAGCGTGACGTCGGCACCAACATCGACAACGACCCCTGCAACATCCCAGCCGAGGACGTCGATCTCTTCGCCTAGGAAAACCTGGCCGTTGCGGATCTTGGTATCGACCGGATTGACAGAGACCGCGCGTACCGAGACCAAGAGATCGCGCGGGCGCGGCTTGGGATACTCTTTGCTGATCTCTACGAAGCATTGAGGGTCGGACAAGGCGGAGCCTGGACGGTAGCCGATAGCCTGCATGGGAATTCCTTTTCGATGCTGAAACACCGAGCAAATTGCCATTGCGACAGACTTTGCCAATACGGCTGTTTGGCGTATTAACTTCCCAAAAGGGAACCGTCGGGATGAAGGTAAAGCACTATGTTGATGTGCCGGGGTGCCCGGTGGAGGTTACGCTCGACCTTATCGACGGGCGTTGGAAGGGCGTCGTGCTATTTCATCTGCTCGACGCCGGCTGCTTGCGCTTCAACGAGCTGCATCGCCGTGTACCCGGTATCACCGCCCGGCTTCTCACCAAGCAACTTCGGGATCTGGAGGAGGCAGACCTGGTCAGCAGGACGGTCTATGCCGTAGTTCCACCGCGGGTGGAGTACCGCGTCAGCGAGGAAGGTGAAAGTCTCCGGCCTATTGTGGAGATGCTTTCGAAATGGGGCGAGGCGCGGCTCGAGCGCCAGCGTACGAAGCAGGCTGCAACTCACGCCCGCCGGACTGTTTCGCGGAATTCATAGATAGCGGCAGCATGCGGACTTTGAGATGGCGCAATGCGACCTTGAGGTTGGTGACCTCCGACACAAATTAATAGTAACTGCAATATCAATAGCATAGTGGAAGTCGAGCTAGGGTCATGCTCCGGCGCCGGTCCACATGCACGAGGTCAGCCGCTGCGATGGCGAGCATGGTGTCTCGCTCGGCGGATGCACCAAGCAAGTATGAAATATATTTCTGCATATGAATTTTATTGACAGTTGAGCGAACTCCTGCAAATGATCAACTGCTGGGCCTCGGGAGGAGGTTCGGTGTCAGCAACCACGAGCGGCGGCACGTAAGTGTCCGACCGTCCAATTGACCAGGCTTCGGCCGAGGGAGGATTCTTGCGCAAATTTTTGAGCATGCTCGCCATGTCGGCAGCAGCCACCACTGTGTTGGGGGCAAGCCACGCCGCGGCCCAGGCCGCCAACCCGTTCAAATGCGAGCCGGGTGAAAAATACGTCATGAACGTCATGGTTTCCGGCGTCGAATATTGGTTCCCGGTCTACGAGATGTTCAAGCAGGCTGGACAGCAGTTCGGTTGCGAGACCGAATACACCGGAACGCCCGAGTACGACGTGAACAAACAGATAGCGACATTCGACCAGGCGCTGGCTCAAAAGCCGGCTGGCATCCTGGTGCATCCGATGAACTCCGATCCATTCATCGAGCCGATCAATCGGGCTATCGACCAGGGAACGGCAGTAGTCACATTCGCCGCAGATTCGCCCAACTCCAAACGCGTGTCCTACATCACCTCCGACAATGTCGCTGAAGGCACCTATGCCGCCGATGCCGTTGCCAAGGCGATGGACGGCAAGGGCGAATACGCGGTTCTCGAGAACCCCGGACAGGATAATCACGACAAGCGCATCGCCGCCTTCATCGGCCGCATGGAAGCCAAATGGCCTGAGATGAAGCTCGTCGGCCGCGCGGCGTCGAACCAGGATGCGACGAAAGCCTATCAGGCCGTGCTCAGCCTTGCCCAGGCGCATCCCGAACTGGGCGCAGTGTTCATGCCGGAAGCCAACTCGGCAATCGGCGCGGCGCAGGCCGCGAAGGAGGGGGGCGGCAAGATCCGGGTTATGCTGGCCGACGTCAACGCCAAGATCCTCGATATGATCAAGGCCGGCGAAATCTTTGGCTCGGTCAACCCGAACCAGGGCATGCAGGGCTACATGGGGTTCATGCTGCTGTGGCTGGCCAAGCATCCGGAGCTGATCGATCCGATGAACGACGCTCGGCGGTCGGGATTCAACGGCATGGGCGTGCCTTTCGTCGACAACGGCTTTTCCATCGTAACTGCGGAAAATGCCGATGATTTCTATTGGGACGCCTATCTCAAGCGGCGCGGCACCAAGGGCATCGAGGAATAAGGTCTCTTCGGAGATGCTCGAACCGGACGGGGCGCTCGCGCCCCGTCGACTGGGCCATTGTCGTCAATATCAACGCTGCAGGGGGACGCAGTGACTGCCGCCGCCATACTTGAAATCTGCGACATCTCGAAATCCTTCGGCGCCATCAAAGCGCTGACCGGGGTTGATTTCACGCTGCAGGGGGGTGAAATTCACGCGCTGTGCGGCGAGAATGGCGCGGGCAAATCCACGCTGATGAATATCATCGCCGGCATTGTGCAACCCGACGAAGGCACCATCCGTCTCGAAGGCAAGGACGTCACCATCGCATCGCCATCCGCCGCGCAGCGGCTTGGCATAGGCCTTGTCCATCAGGAAATTGCGCTCTGCCAGGATGCTACGGTCGCCGAGAATATTCTCATGGCGGCGATCAACAATCGGCGCGCGCCGCTGATGAACTTTCGCCGGCTCTACGCCGATGCGCAAAAGATAATGGACCTGCTGGCGCCGATCCCGGTCGAGACGCCGGTCGCCTATCTTTCGATTTCCAACCAGCAACTTGTGGAAATCGCCAAGGCGTTGACGCTCGAATGCCGCGTGCTGATGCTCGACGAGCCGACAGCCGCCCTGACCGAGACCGAGGCGCGGCGCCTTTTCGCAATTGTGCGCGATCTCAAGGCGCGCGGAATTTCAATCATCTACATCAGCCACCGCATGGCCGAGATCTTCAGCCTGTGCGACCGCGTCACGGTCTTTCGTGACGGCAGATATGTGGCGACCGATTCTATCGCTTCGGTCACTCCCAATGATGTCGTGCGCAAGATGGTCGGGCGCGAAATCACGCAGCTCTATCCGCAAAAGCTCTCGCCTGAGCGGCGCAGCGATCGCCCTGTCCTGTCGGTCGGGAATCTCACCTATCGACAGGGTTCCGACGGCGTCAGCTTCGCGCTTCGTGCAGGCGAAATTCTTGGCATTGGCGGATTGATTGGCGCCGGCCGCAGCGAGATGGTTCAGACCGTCTGCGGCTTGCGCCCGAAAGTGTCGGGATCGGTCGAACTCAATGGCGAGCCGGTCAGCATCAGGAACTACAGCGATGCAGTGCGCGCGGGCCTGGTCTATCTCTCCGAGGACCGCAAGGCGTCGGGCCTGTTCCTGGACCTGTCGATTGCGTCGAACATCTCCGCGCTGGACCTTCGGAAACTGACCACACCCCTTGGGCTGCTCGATCGCCGCGCCGAGGCAAAGCAAGCCACCGAGCTGGTGGAGCGCCACGGTGTGCGCATGGGCGGCATCGAGACACAGGTGTCGACGCTTAGTGGTGGCAATCAGCAGAAAGTAGCCATCGCCAGGCTTCTTTCCGTTGGCCCCAAAGTGGTCATTCTGGACGAGCCCACACGCGGGGTCGATGTCGGCGCCAAAGTGGAAATCCATCGCCTGCTTCGCGACCTTGCCGAGCGAGGCGTCGGCGTCATCGTGATTTCATCCGAGCTTCCGGAATTGATCGGGCTCAGCGACCGGGTGCTCGTCATACACGAAGGGGCCATCGTCGGCGAAATAGGGGCGGACGAATTGACTGAAGAGGCGATCATGCTGCTGGCGTCGGGTGTCCGGCAGCAACGATCAAACGCAAGGCAGGCCCACAATGTCGCTTAGACAGACCGGAAGAACCCTCATGGACGCTGAAATCAAGGCGAGCGCCCCGGGGCTTGGCGGGCGCAACTGGCTGCGTCTGGGGTCAATGCGCGAAGCGGGGCTGATCGCAATCATGCTGGCGCTGTGCGTCGCCATGACATTTGCCTCGCCGCATTTCCTGACCTGGGGAAATTTCCGGGCCATGCTGATGAGCTTCTCCATTGAAGGCATCGTCGTGGTCGGCATGACGATACTCCTCATTGTCGGCGGCATTGATCTTTCCGTCGGGTCGGTGGTCTGCTTCTCCATGGTCGTGTCAGGCGCTCTCTTCCTGATGGGACTGGACCCGTGGACCGCGAGCCTCATTGGCATAGGCGCCAGCGCGCTGATCGGCGCGGCGATGGGCTTCTTCGTGACCGTCATCGGGCTCAATCACTTCATCACATCGCTGGCGGCAATGGTCATCGTGCGCGGCCTTTGCCTTGTCATCACCAAGGGAACTCCGCTTTCGCTGTTCACCCTGCCGCCCGGGTTCAAGGCGATCGGCCAGGGCAGCTTCGGCAACGTGCCTTATGTCATCGTCATCTTTGTCGTGGTCGTGGCCATCTTCGATTTCCTGCTTCGGCGCGCCACCGCGTTCCGCAAGGTCTTCTATACCGGCAGCAACGAGAAGGCGGCTCAGTTTTCGGGCATCAAGACCAAGCAGGTCAAATTCTGGGTCACGGTCCTCTGCTCGACCCTCGCGGGCTTTGCCGGCGTCATCTACATGTCGCGGTTTGGCGCTGCGACCCCGACCTTCGGCGCCGGCATGGAGCTCAACATCATCGCGGCGGCCGTGATTGGCGGGGCATCGCTCAATGGCGGCTCGGGCACCATCTTCGGCGCCATACTGGGCATGGCGCTGCTCTCCGTCGTCACAAGCTCGCTGATCCTGCTCGACGTCTCCGTCTATTGGCAGGACATGATCAAGGGATGCATCCTGCTCGCGGCGGTATCCATCGACCATTTCCTGCACAGCAGGAAATCCTGAGCAGCAGCGCAAGAGTTGAGCATCCATCATGTCACCAACCAATTCGCGGGACGACATCACAATCGTCCGCCAGATGTATCAGGCGCTTGTGCTTCATTACATGGAAGGCAAGACGCAGGCTGAAATCGCCAAGGAGCTCGGCATCTCGCATGCGACGGTCAACCGGCTGATCAAACGCGGTCACCAACTCGGGCTTGTCGAGATCAAGATCAAGTCGCCGATCGAGCAACTGGTCGACATCGAGGCGCGACTTGTCGCGATAGGTGGCATCCAAAGGGCCGTCGTCGTCCCTTCCGTATCGGACAATCCGCAGACCGCGCTCCAGCGCGTCGGCGAGGCCGCGGCCCGGCTGGTGCTCGAGACGATCAAGGACGGCGATACGATTTCCATAACCGGGGGCAAGGGGGTGAGTGCCGTCGTCGCCGGCCTCAAGCCGAACCGCAGCTATGACGTCGAGGTCGTTCCCGCGACCGGCCTGGTCCAGGGCAAGCATTACACAGACGTCAATCATGTCGCGTCGCTGATGGCCGACAAGCTCGGCGGGCGCGCCTATCAGATTCACGCGCCGCTGTTTGCCGACAGCCCGGCCCAACGCGACATGTTGATGGGCGTCCGGGCCGTATCGGATGTCTTCAGCAAGGCGCGGGAAGCAACGCTTGCGGTTGTCGGCATCGGCTCCATCCTGACCGACGATTCGAGCTACTACGATCTGCACCCGTCCTCGAGCGCCGACCGGCTGGCCATCGAGCGCTCGGGCGCGGCGGGCGAGCTGCTCGCCCATCTCATAGACGGCAACGGCAAGCTCGCGGACTACCGCCTCAACCACTCGCTCGTTTCGCTGACGCTCGAGGAATTCGCGACCATTCCGCAATCGATCGGGGTCGCCAGCGGCGCAAGCAAGGTGGTCCCGATCCTCAGTGCCATGCGCGGCTCCCACCTCGATACGCTCGTCACCGACGAAACCACCGGCTTGAAAATCCTCGAGCTCGCCGAAGGAAATGCAGCATGAATTCTCGACAGATCACCCGCTCAATCGGCAAGTCCGGCGTTGTCACTTCGGCGGTCGGGCTCGGCACCTGGGCCATCGGCGGCTGGATGTGGGGTGGCACCGATGAAGCAGAATCGATCGCTGCGATCCAGGCGTCCATCGAAGCCGGCGTCTCGCTGATCGACACCGCGCCGGCTTACGGTCTCGGCCGCAGCGAGGAGATCGTCGGCAAGGCCATCAAGGGCCGGCGCGATCGCGCGGTCATCGCCACCAAATGTGGCCTGAACTGGCATTCGAAAAAGGGCAACCACTTCTTCGATCAGGACGGAAAGCCCGTGAACCGATATCTGAGCGCCGACGGCATCGCTTATGAAGTGGAGCAGAGCCTAAGGCGGCTCGGCACCGATTATATCGATCTCTACATCACTCATTGGCAGGACCCGACGACCCCCATTGCCGAGACAATGGAAGCGCTCGAACGCCTCAAATCAGCTGGCAAGATCCGCGCCATCGGCGCAAGCAATCTCAACGCCGCCGAGCTGCAGCAGTATGTAGAAGCTGGCCAGCTCGACGCGATCCAGGAGAGATATTCGATGCTGGATCGCGAGATTGAGCAGACATTGCTGCCGATCGCGCGCCGGCATCGAGTGGCTACGCTCAGTTACTCGTCGCTTGCGCTCGGCCTGCTTTCGGGTGCGATCGATCCGGCACGTGAGTTCAGCGGCGACGACCAGCGCAAAGACAATCCGCGCTTCTCTCAGGCCAACCGGCGCAAGATAGCCGCTTTGAAGCATGCCCTGACCCCAGTCGCGGAGGCCCACCAGGCAAGCATGGCGCAGATCGTCATCGCCTGGACGCTGGCGCAGCCCGGCATCACCTTCGCGTTGTGTGGAGCACGAAACGCGAAGCAGGCGGTCGACAATGCCAGGGCAGGGGAGATTTCGCTGAGCGCCGCGGAACTGACGGCCGTCGATGCGGCGGTGGCCGGGCATCTCGTGGCGATAGATGCGTGATCGAAAGCGCATCCTGAGATGAATCGCATCCAGACGATCGCCGGCTTGCGCGAGAACCCCGATGTTGACGTGCTCGTCATAGGCGGCGGCATTAACGGCATCAGCGTGTTTCGCGAACTCGCTTTGCAGGGCGTCGATGTGCTGCTCGCGGAAAAGGGCGATTACTGCTCCGGCGCCAGCGCAGCCCTCTCGCGCATGGTTCATGGCGGCTTGCGTTATCTTGAAAACGGTGAGTTCAAGCTGGTCCGCGAATCTCTGCTCGAACGCGACCGGCTGTTGAAGAACGCGCCGCACTATGTCGCGCCATTGCCAACCACGGTGCCGATCTTCGACCTGTTCTCAGGCATAGCAAATGGCGCAGTCCGCTTCCTTGGGCTAAGCCGTCGTCCGGGCCGGCGCGGCGCATTGGTCATCAAGACCGGCTTGGCGATGTATGACTTCTTCACCGCCGCACGGCGTGTCGTCCCGATGCATAAATTCAGAAGCCGCGCTGAGACACTCAAGGTCTGGCCTGCAATCAATCCTGCTATTCGAAATTCGGCGACATACTATGATGCCTGGGTCAGCCACCCCGAGCGGCTGGGTACCGAGATGCTGTGCGATACCATGAAGGAAAAGCCGTCCGCTCGGGCGCTCAACTATGCACGCGTATCGCTCGGTGACGCGAGCCTGGTGCTTAACGACGGACTATCCGGCGAAACGGTAGCCGTGAAGCCGCGGCTCGTCGTCAACGCAACAGGCGGCTGGATCGACCTGACCAATTCAGCGATCGGAGCCGTTGCGCCGAAGCTTATGGGCGGCACCAAAGGTTCGCATCTGATCGTCGACAATCGCGAGCTTCATGACGCGCTCGACGGGCACATGATCTATTATGAGAACGAGGACGGCCGGATCTGCATCCTGTTTCCCTATCTCGGCAACGTGCTGGTCGGGTCGACGGATATCCGTGTCGACGATCCCGACCAGGCGCGCTGCATGGATGACGAGCGGCAATACATTCTTCAGTCCCTGTCCTTCGTGTTTCCTGGGATAGAGATCGCCGATGCCGATATCGTCTTTCAGTTCACCGGAGTGAGGCCGCTGCCGATAAGCCAGGACAGTTTTACCGGGCGCATACCCCGCGATCATTTCTGCGAACTCGTCGAGGGCGCCGGTATGCTGCCGCCGACGCTCTGTATGATCGGCGGGAAGTGGACAACCTTCCGATCGTTTGGCGAACTGGCAGCGGATATCGTGCTTGAGCGATTGCGCCGACAGCGCGTCGTCGGCACCGAAAACATGCCGATCGGCGGCGGCCGGAATTTTCCGATTGCGCCGACAAAATGGTGCGCAGAGCGCGCGGCGGCACACGGCCTATCGCTCGACCGTATGCGCAGCCTTTTCGAGCGCTACGGTACCGCGGCGGATACCGTCGCCGCCTATATGGCAGCGGGACATGACGAACTCTTGCCCGGCAGCGACTACTCGGCCCGGGAGATTCAATATCTCATCGCCAATGAATATGTCGAACAGCTGGGGGACCTGCTGCTCCGTCGCACGACAATCGCCATTACCGGTGCGCTTTCGGCCGACCTTCTCGATGCGGTTCTCGACATTTTCGCTGTCGAAAAGAACTGGGACGCCGCGCGCAAGGCATTCGAGTGCACCGATTTCCTCGCCCTGTTGCAACGCCGGCACGGCGTCGATCTCGACCAGCTATCAAAAAAAGACCAAGGAAGGAGCGCCGAATGCGCATCAACAAGAAAGTCCGCATGAACCGGTTGTTCGGCGGAGCGCGCTGTCTCGACGTCGCAATCGACCATGGCGTGTGCAACGAGCCGTCGTTCCTGGAAGGGCTAGAGGATATGGCCGGCGTCGTCGCCCAGCTGGTCGCTGCGGGCCCGGACGCCATTCAGATGAATTATGGCCAGGCCGATCTGCTGCAGTCCTTGCCTGGCAAGGATAAGCCAGCATTGGTCATGCGCATAGATATGGGCAATCCATATAACAAAACCCGTCATCGTTCGATGTGGGCCATCCTGCAGAACGAAGCCGAGCCACTGATCGGCGCGCTGGAAATGGATGCAGCTTGCGTGGTCGTCAATCTATTCATGCTGCCCGATGAGCCGGACCTATTCAGGCAATGCGTCCACAACATTGCCCGCGTTCGCGCCGACTGCGAAAAATACGGCCTGCCGCTGATGATCGAGCCGCTGGCAATGCTGCCAAACTCGGAGCGCGGAGGCTACATGGTCGACGGCGATCCCGAAAAGATCGTCACCCTGACCCGGCTCGCAAGCGAGATGGGCGCCGATATTATCAAGGCGGACCCGACCACCGATCCGAACGACTTCCACCGGGTCGTGGCGGCGGCGCGCTGTCCTGTCCTTGTGCGCGGTGGGGGCAGGGAGGATTTGCGCGCCGTCTTCGACAAGTCGGCGGCGCTGATGGCGCAGGGCGCGGCAGGCATGGTCTATGGCCGCAACATATACCAGCATTCCAACCCTCGTGCCGTCGTCAGAGGATTGATGGCGATCATCCATGAGAATGCGGACGGCGCGGCGGCCTGGGAGCTCTACCAACAAGAATAACCTTAGGCAGCTTGGGAGGAGCTTCGATGCAGCAATACATTCTGGGTCTCGATGCGGGGAATACCGTCATCAAGGCCATCATCTTCGACGCCGCCGGTCGCGAGCTTGCGCTCGCCGCTCGGGACGGCCGCTCCTGCATGCCGAAGCCCGGCCATGTCGAACGGGATCTCGGCGAATTGTGGCGCAACGCCGTCGAGGTCATCCGCCAGTGCCTCGACCAGTCGGGCATCGACCCCCGCGACATCGCCGTGATCGGCTGCGCCGGCCACGGCAACGGGCTTTATGCGCTGGACCGCAGCGGCGACCCGCTGCTCGGCATCCAGTCGCTCGACACGCGCGGCGTCGGCATCGTGAGCGAATGGGCCGCCGCAGGCGTTGGCGACCGGACCTATGTCCATTGCCTGCAACGGCCCTGGGCGGCGCAGACGCCGACTCTGCTCGCGTGGCTCAAGCGTCATGACCCGGCGCTTTTTGCCCGAATGGGCACGGTTTTCCTGTGCAAGGATTTTGTCGTCAACCGCCTCACCGGCGCGCGCTCGACCGACACCTCGGATATGTCGGGCTGCGGGCTTTTGCACATGCCCGGCCGACGCTACGAGCGTGAGTTGCTGGCCGCCTACGGTCTCGACGATTGCATGGACCTGCTGCCCAACGTGCTGGAGGCCTCCGAGATCGCCGGCCATGTCACGCGCGATGTCGCCGCCGCCACCGGCCTTCGGGCGGGCACGCCTGTGGTGGCGGGCCTGTTCGACGTCGTCGCCAGCGCCATCGGTTCAGGCGTCACCAGCACCGGCGCCGCCTCCATCATTGCCGGCACCTGGAGCATCAACCAGGTTATCACCGAAGAGCCGATCCGCGATCCGTCGATCTTCATGCTGTCGACATTCGATCCGGTGCGCTACCTCGCCATCGAATCGAGCGCCACTTCGGCCGCAAATCTCGAGTGGATCGTGCGTGAGTTCTTCGAGCATGCGCCGGCAGGCGCATCGCCATTCGAGATATGCAGCGAGCTTGTTGCTTCCGTCGATCCCGCGGGAGACATGCCGATCTACCACCCATTCCTTTACGGCTCGCAGCAGAATGGCAAGGCGCGTGCAGGTTTCTACGGCATCGCCGGCTGGCACACGCGGGCGCATATGCTGCGCGCACTGTTCGAGGGTGTCGTCTTCGAACATCGGCGCCATGTCGAGACGCTGCGTCGAGCGGGAGCCACTGTCAGCCAGGCGGTCCTTTCGGGCGGCGGCTCGCGCAGCGCCATCTGGCCGCAGATATTTGCCGATGTGCTGAAAGTGCCGGTGACCGTGGCGCGCAGCCGCGAGACTGGTGCGCTGGGAGCTGCAATTGCAGCCGGGACCGGCGTCGGCTTGTTTGCCGACTTCTCTGCGGGCGCCGCCGCGATGACCGCGCCCGACCGCTTCTACAAGCCCAATAGCGAGATCGCACCGTTCTATGAGCAGCGCTATCGTCTGTATGGCGAGATCAACCAGGCCATGGGTCCGCTATGGGACAGGATGGCAAGCGAACGGACCTCTAATTGACACAGACCGTTGCCGATTTTGGACAATACGACTTCATCATCGTCGGCGCGGGTTCAGCCGGCTGCGTGCTGGCCAACAGACTGTCGGCCAATCCAGGCATGCGCGTGCTGCTTCTGGAGGCCGGCGGCAGTGACCGCTACCACTGGGTCAACATTCCCATCGGCTATCTCTATTGCATGGGCAACCCGCGCACCGATTGGCTAATGAAGACCGAGCCTGAAGCCGGGCTGAACGGTCGTGCGCTTAACTATCCGCGCGGCAAGCTTCTGGGCGGCTGCTCGTCGATCAACGGCATGATCTACATGCGCGGCCAGGCGGCCGACTATGACGGCTGGCGGCAAGCCGGAAATCTTGGTTGGGGCTGGGATGACGTGCTTCCATATTTCCGCAAGTCCGAGGACCATTTTGGCGGTGCCAACGACCTTCATGGCGCCGGTGGCGAATGGCGCGTCGAGCGCCAACGCCTGTCCTGGCCAATCCTGGATGCCTTCCGCGATGCTGCCGAGGAACTTGGCATCCCCCGGACCGAGGATTTCAACGGCGGGACCAACGAGGGGTCGGGCTATTTCGAGGTCAACCAGAGGAAGGGCGTGCGCTGGAATACCTCGAAAGCGTTCCTGCGGGACGTGCTCCGGCGGCCGAATTTGCGCGTCGTGACCGGCGCCGAGACCGAGAACCTAAATTTCGACGGAGCTTGCGTCACCGGCGTTGTCTTCCGCATGGGCGGTCAGTTGCATCGTGCGCGGGCAGGCGAGACGATACTTGCTGCTGGCGCGATCAATTCGCCGAAGCTGCTCGAGCTTTCCGGCGTCGGCCGACCTGCCGTGCTTGGCTCAGCAGGAATCCCGGTTCGCCACGCATTGGGTGGCGTCGGCGAGAACCTGCAGGATCATCTGCAGATCCGCACTGTCTTCAAGGTCGCCAATGCCTCGACGCTAAACCAGCGCTACCACAATCTGCTCAGCCGCGCGGCCATGGGCGTCGAATACGCCGTCCGTCGCACCGGACCGCTGTCGATGGCGCCGAGCCAGCTTGGCATCTTCGCCAGAAGCGACCCACGCCTGGAGACGCCCGATCTCGAATACCATGTTCAGCCGTTGAGCACCGACCGGCTGGGCGAGCCGCTGCATCGCTTCCCCGCGGTCACGGTTTCGGTCTGCAACCTCAGACCGGAAAGCCGCGGCACCGTCCACATGGAGACGCCCGATCCGCAGACTGCCCCGAAGATCCGGCCGAACTATTTGTCTACCGAGGGAGACCGGACGGTGGCTGTAGCATCGCTCCGCCATGTCCGCCGCTTGATGAAGGCGCGCGCCGTTGCGCGTTTCGCGCCTGAGGAAATGCTGCCCGGCGCACAATATGAAGGCGATGAAGATCTCGTCCGCAAGGCTGGCGATATCGGCACGACGATTTTCCACCCGGTTGGCACCTGCAAGATGGGCGCAGACCCGATGGCGGTTGTCGACGGCCGGCTGCGGGTGCACGGCATTTCAGGCCTGCGCATCGTCGATGCTTCGATTATGCCGACGATCGTTTCCGGCAACACCAACTCTCCAGTGGTGATGATCGCGGAGAAGGCATCGGAAATGATCTTGCAGGACGCAACCACGAGAATGATCCTCGGTGGCGCATCTGCGCCAAACTAGGCTGACACCTCTTGACTTGAGGATCAGTGTGCCGATGCGCCAATCGCGCCATCAGCGCCTTCGCGGCGATGAACCAAAGTAGCCAGCAGTGCCCAGTCCTGGGCTGGCACACCGCCGCGGGACGCTCGAATCGGCCAACAGCATCGGCGTATGGTCGAACTTCAGGTCCCTCAGAGGCTTCGCGGGCGACATGCCCAAACACTCATTGGCTGTTAAAAGCCGAGCGTCCCCTGGCGGATATCGGAGGGTGTCGCGCCGTAGAGCCGCCGGAAGGCGCGATGAAAGTAGGAGAGATCCCCGAAGCCGGCTTCGAATGCGATCGAGCTGATCGTCCAGTCGGCGTAACGTGGATCACTGAGGAGCCGACGGGCGCGCGCGAGACGCTGATCGAGCACGAAGGAGGAAAACGTCCTCCCCTCGGTCTCGAACAGCTTTTGAACGCAGCGTGGCGTGACGCCTTGGCGCAGTGCAACGGCGCCGACGGTGAGGTCGTGGTAGCCGAGATTGCTGACGATATCGGTCTTGACAGCCTTGAGCCGTGCTGCACGCAGGCCGCGACCTTCGGCGATCGCCGCGGCATCCCGGGTCGCGCCGATCGCCAGCGCGACGAGGTCTTGGATATGGGTTGCCGCAAGGTTCGCAACCGCTGGCGTTAAGGGCTGGTCCACATCCTCAAGTGTGGCAGCGTAGCTGACGAGCAATCGCAAGGAATCGACTGTCGACGGAATGGGTTTGCAGATCGCGTCCTCCACGTTGCCGACCATCGGGGCGAGCACATCGTGCGGGGTGCGAAAGGCGAGCCGGTGTTGACGTTCACGAGGAATTGCAAGGCCCGGCTCAGCACATGCAAACACTGCGGCCTCGCCCGCACTGATCGTGCACTCGCGGCCGATTTGGTCGACCGTTTGGGCGCCGGATAAAGCCACAAACAGAACGATGTCGTCGCTGTCGATCAGCGCCGGTGTGCGCCTGTACTGCATGCCGGCAGCTGCTCCACTGGCAATGTCAACACCGGGCAGCGCACGCAGCGTGATGCTTGCGTCAGGCGAGCTGTCCGGCACGGGGTCAATCTCGAATTTCGTAATCGCGCGCCCGAGCACTTCGCGCCAAAACTCGAAGCGGTCCGGCTCTGGCAACCCCTCGGTTGAAAAGCAGATTGACGCAAACTCGGCGGCTGAGGAGGCCATTTAAACCCTCTCTGTGCTTCCCGATTTGTGCGAGAATTGCAACTTATCGACGAGAAATACAACTTTCCAGTAAAAAATCACGTTTTCGCGCGAGTCCATAATCGCGTTCGCTTCTGCCCACGACTCGACGAGCCGGGTTCGGTAGCATCAACAAACATGGTGATCGCGCACGGTGAAAAACGCCACGACCTTTCGAAGCGATAGACGAAACGACGCTGCGATGGCCTGTTGATCCACGGCAGTTCTCCAAGTCTACGCAGCGCAGGAAGGAACCCGACGTTCCGTTTGGTGGCAGTATTCGACATGCGTTTGTCATGGCCGCCACAACTCAAGTCTCGCGGCGGCGAGGTTGCCCGGCCGTGCTTTGGCGCAAACGCCTTTGTGCTGCCTCTTTCCAGGGGGGCGCAGTGTCCTGATCCAAGCGAACGCACGAGCCGAGCCGCGAATGACTTCTGAGCAGAGGAGGAGCCAGATGATCTGGAAAATCCGAAGAGTGCACGTGGAATGGAGATTCGTCCACGAAGACGCTCTCAGTCCTCATTCATTCCCACCTCCCGTCAAGGCGTGCCGGGACGACGCTGCAAGATGGCGTCAGTGGTTGCGCGACCCACTCTCGCATCCAGATCTCGAGGTGATGTCGCTGACCCAACTCGCCGACCTCCCGTTCGACCCGCGTCGTTTCAGCCGGGAATGAGGCCGGCCAGTTCTGTTGTTTTCAAATGGACAGCCGCCATAGGCAAAAGGCTCACCTGGCCGCGAGAGTTTCCACTTCAATGCAAACAAAGTGGCTCACGATGAAACATGACATGTCGAACACCTTGCCGACATTTCCGACGTGCAAGACGTCCTGGCGATGACACTCGGCGTAGCGAAAACCCACGTACTTGGCGTCGCTGCAGAACTAGGCATTGCCGACCTGCTCAAGCACGGCCCCCGGTCGGTCGCGGAAATCGCCGCGACAACGAAGACAAATCAAGGCGCGCTGCTGCGTCTGATGCGCGTTCTGGCCAGCCTCGGTATTCTGGAAGAACCGACGCCCGGCATGTTCGTCAACACCAGCAAGGGGCGGCTCCTTCAGACTGGCGCGCCACGCTCGGTCCGCCACTATGCCATGCTGATGGCGCAGGAGTGCTTAGCCGCCTCGTGGCCGTACCTGCTGCACAGTGTGCGCACCGGCGAGAGCACGTTCGAGAAGACGAACGGCCATGGGACATACGAGTACTTCCGCATGAACCCAGCGGCGGGAGCAGTCATGAATCAGGCCATGAGCGAGATGTCCAGCCAGGAAGGCGTAGCCATTTGCGACGCCTACGAATTCGCACCGGACCTTTCGGTCGTCGACGTCGGCGGCGGGCGTGGCGGACTTTTGCTGAGCATTCTCGAAGCCCATCCGGGCATTAGGGGAACGCTGCTCGATCTGCCGCACGTGGCCACCGAGGCGCAGGAGATGCTGGCGGCGCGCGTCGTTGATCGGTGCAAGATCGTCGGCGGTGACTTCCTTCGTGAGGTCCCGGGTGGCGGTGATCTCTACATTCTGAAGCGCATTCTCGTAGACCAAACCGACGATACGGCAATGGCGGTGCTGCGGAACGTCCGCACCGCCATCGCCCCACAAGGCGCCCTGCTGATCGCCGACCCGGGCGTAGAGTCCCTCTACGGCCGGAGCTTCGACATGCTCATGCTCATGATTTTCGGGGGAAAGCTCCGCAGCGAGTCTGATCTTGCGGCGTTGTTGGAAAAAGCCGGCTTCCGGCTCACGCGAACGATGAAAACTGCATCTGCAATCCATCTGGTCGAAGCGGTGCCGATCTAGGCACTGAACTATCGCCAATATGGAAGAGGGCCCGGCATTTGCAGCTCATCGCCTGGGCGACGGCTCTCAGCGGGGGAGAGCGTCCTGCGTCCTGGTCCATCTATGACCGACTGCGACCTCAAGGCATTGCCGGTATTCTGATTCCGAGTTTTGCTCCAGGCGCCGAGACGGAGGACCGCAACCTGGTGCTGTGGGACTGGGGTCCGGATCTTTCGCACAAGGTGAACGTGTTCGATCCGAGCGGCCGGCTGCCGAAGGACTAGCTGTCCTGGCGATGAAGCATTCGCGGAAGGGCAGGGGCTTTGGCCGCAGGCGTCAGCGCCAGCCCAGGGCCGGGGCGACATGGGTCAGGATCGCCTCGATGACATGCGCGTTGTAATCGACGCCGAGCTGGTTGGGAACGGTGAGCAGCAGCGTGTCGGCCTCCGCAACGGCCTCGTCCTTCTTCAGTTCCTCGATGAGGCCGTCCGGCTCGGCGGCATAGGTGCGGCCGAACACGGCGCGCCTGTCCGCTTCGATGTAGCCGAAATGATCCTCGCTCTCATTGCTGCCGAAATAGGCGCGGTCGCGATCGTCCACCAGCGCGAAGATGCTACGGCTCACCGACACCCGCGGCTCGCGTTCGTGACCGGCCGCTTTCCAGGCCGCACGAAAGGCCCGGATCTGTTCGGCCTGCTGAATGTGAAAAGGCTTTCCGCCCTCGTCGAATTTGAGCGTGGAGCTCTGCAGGTTCATTCCCAGTTTCGCCGCCCATTCCGCGGTGGCATTGGTCGCGGCGCCCCACCAGATCCTGTCGCGCAAACCCTCCGAGTGTGGTTCGACGCGAAGCAGGCCGGGCGGGTTTGGAAACATCGGCCGCGGGTTCGGCTGGGCAAAGCCTTTGCCGCGCAAGACTTCGAGCAGCACTCCCGTGTGCCGCCGGGCCATGTCGGCGTCGCTCTCACCCTCTTGCGGGGCATAGCCGAAGTAGCGCCAGCCGTCGATCACCTGCTCGGGCGAGCCGCGGCTGATGCCCAGCTGCAGACGCCCGCCGGCGATCAGGTCGGCGGCACCGGCGTCCTCGGCCATATAGAGCGGGTTCTCGTAGCGCATGTCGATCACCGCTGTGCCGATCTCGATGCGGCTGGTCTTGGCGCCGACTGCCGCCAACAGCGGGAATGGCGAGCCGAGTTGCCGTGCGAAGTGATGCACACGGAAATATGCCCCGTCGGCGCCCAGCGCCTCGGCAGCAACGGCAAGCTCGATGGATTGCAGCAGAGCGTCGGAGGCTGATCGCGTCTGCGATTGCGGCGAGGGCGCCCAGTGTCCGAACGACAGAAACCCGATTTTTTTCATGAGAATGCCACGTCAGAGTGAAAGGCGTTCTCGTTATCTAGTTATTGAACCGCTCGCCTGCCACGCCAATTCCAGACCTGCGGCTTTGGAAGCGCAATACGCAAACGCGTATTTTCGTCTTTTATACGCCTTCGCGTATATATAAATTTTAAACGCGAACGCGGATATTGACAGTTTATACGCTCTCGCGTATATTGATGTGTGGAGGACTGCTATGACCGATCAGATCGCCCGCACAGAAAAACAGCTTGGCGCCATCCTGCGCCGCGCGCGAAAACAGGCACGGCTGAGCCAGGGGGCTCTAGGCGAACAAATCCATCTGCGCCAGGGCACTGTCTCACGTCTGGAAGCCGGAGAGCCCGCTGTCCAGCTGCGCACTTTAATGGAAGCGCTTTCGGCTCTGAACCTTGAACTGGTCGTCCGGCCACGCACCCAAGGCAGTGCCGCCGATATCGAGGACCTGTTCTGATGGCACGGAAACGCGCTCACGCTCCTCTCAATGTCTTTCTGAACAGCCGCCATGTCGGCGTCCTGCGCCGTGAGGCGACAGGTGCTATCGACTTCCAGTACGGACGCGACTGGCTGAACTGGCGCGGCACGTTCCCAGTGTCACTGTCGCTGCCCTTGCGCGAGGATCGGTATATTGGCACCCCCGTCATCAATGTGTTCGACAACCTGCTGCCTGACAGCGATCTCATCCGAAAGCGCGTCGCCGAACGCGTTGGCGCAGACGGCACAGACGCCTTCAGCCTGCTGACGGCCCTCGGTCATGATTGCGTCGGCGCACTCCAGTTTCTGCCTGATGGCGTCGAGCCCGGGACCGCCGGCGACACCGACGGCAAACCGATCACTGACGACGAGATCACCGACATTATCAAGAATCTCGCGGCAGCACCCCTCGGCATGGGCGAAGACGAAGATTTCCGAATCTCGATCGCCGGCGCTCAGGAAAAAACCGCGCTGCTGCGTAAGGACGGCCAATGGTTCAAGCCGACAGGAACGACGGCAACCACCCACATCCTCAAACCGCAGATCGGGCAGCTTCCCAATGGCATCGACCTCTCCAACAGCGTCGAGAACGAATATCTATGCCTCAGACTGCTGCATTCGTTTGGTATCCCAACACCCCCCGTTGAAATCGCCGATTTCGGGGAACGCCGCACACTGATCGTCGAACGCTTCGATCGCCTTTGGGCAAGAGATGGGCGACTGCTGCGACTGCCGCAGGAAGACATCTGCCAGGCGCTATCGATCCCGCCGACAAAAAAGTACCAGTCTGATGGTGGTCCCGGTATGCGCGAGATCATCAATCTGCTCAAAGGCAGCGACACGCCTGATGCCGACATCACGACGTTCATGCGTGCGAGCATCATATTCTGGCTGCTCGGCGCGACCGATGGGCATGCAAAAAATTTCAGCATTTTCCTCGGTCCCGGCGGACGCTATCGCATGACACCGCTGTACGATGTGCTGACAGCGCAGCCGAGCCTCGACCAGGGCCAAATTCAACGCAAGAAATTCAAACTTGCGATGTCCGTCGGAACAAATCGCCACTATGCCATCAGTGACATCGTGCCACGACATTTCATGCAGACGGCAGATATCGCTGGTGTCGGCACTCCGGCGATGCGGGCGATTTTTGAAGACATTGAAGCCAATGCCGATCGGCAAGTACAAGCTGTTGTCGGGTCGCTGCCCGGTAGCTTCCCCGATCAGCTTGTGACCTCGACCGTGGCGGCCATCAAGCACCGCAGCCAGCTCGTAGCAAATTCTCTGGAGGCTTCTCATGTCTGAGTTGGGGCAACGCCCGCGGATAGCAATCCTTGGCTAGGGCTCTCTGATCTGGGACAAGCGCCCCGAATTCGATGAAAAACATGCCCCCTGGGAAGATGATGTCCCGGCACTTAAACTGGAATTCTCGCGTATTTCCGATACCCGAACAGGGGCTCTGACCCTGGTGATCGACACTGACTACGGTCAGGAGTGCATCGTCCAATATGCGCTTAGTACCCGCACAAACCCGGCCGATGCCGTCGCTGATCTGCGCTGCCGCGAAGGCACTGTCATCTGAGCTAAAGCAGACCGGCAGCTATTCGTTGTCGTGCCGTCGCCCCGCTCCTTTGAGGCGACGGACGGCTTCAAACGAAGCAGGCATGGTGCGACCGACGCTGGCAGCGCCGAGGAGTTTACTTCGGCTTCGTCGCGCAGATCGCGAAGCGGTGTTGGATGGCTCGCTCGATCGCCTTAGGCCAACTCATCTGTCGAGCCTGAGCGCGATGGATCGCGCCCAGTTTCCAGTCGACGACGGGCTGATCGAACCCGGCTTCGGCCAGCAAGCGCCTTATCTCTCCCGCCCGTGCGCCGCCTGAGAAATGGACGCGGGCGAGAATGCGTTTGTGGCGTCCGGCCATGGCGGTGCATTCATTGTCTGCGACCCGCGACTTGCCTGCCGTGAGCTTCTCCCAAACCTCCCGCAATCTCGTCGCCCAGTTGCGGCTGACGAAATCCCCGTCGATGACCAGCAGCTTGCCGCCGGGCCTCAGTAGCGAGAACCATTCGGCAAAGGCCGCCTTTGGATCCACCAGCGTCCAGACGAGGTGACGGGTGACGATGACATCGTAGCTCGCCTTGTCCTCGAGCGTCCGTTCGGCATCCCTCACGATGAAGCGGATATCGGCGCCGCGGTTTTGTGCCTTGGCGCGCGCCTTGGCGAGCATGGCTTCCGACCAGTCGAGGCCCGTCACCACAAAGCCGAGATCGTGCATCAGATGCGAGATAACGCCTGTCCCACAGGCGAGATCCAGAGATGTCCGCCCTGCGCCGGGTCCAAGATGCCTGCTTATGAGCGCATGCCAGGCGGCGCGCTCGCGCTCGGAAAAAATCTCGTGGCCGACCTGCAGGTCGAACGTCTCGGCGCGGTCGGACCAGTAGTCCCGAATTTCGTCGCGCAGCGAATAGTTTGCGTGAGCCGTCATCGCCCCAAACGCTCTCCCCCAAAGCCGTACATTGGAATTGCTCTAAAAGATAATTCTTGATTACACAACTCATGTTTTCTAAGCCGTGGCGGCAAACTAAATCACGAGAGCACAATGATTTTGAAGTCGATATTTGCGGCCGCGGTCGCCCTCGCGGCATTCATGCCGCTTACCCTCGGCGCGCGCGCCGAAACCGTCACCGACATTAGCGGCCGCAAGGTCGAGGTGAAGACGCCGGTTGAGAAGGTCATCCTCGGCGAAGGCCGGCAGACCTACCTGATTGCCGCGCTCGATACCGACAATCCCTTCAAGCGGATCGTCGGCTGGCGCGAGGATTTCTCGCAGGCCGATCCCGACAATTACGCCGTCTATCTGGAAAAATTCCCCTCGATGGCCACGATCCCGACCTTCGGCGGTTTCAAGGACGGCACCTTCGACATCGAGCAGGCCATCGCGCTTCAGCCGGACGTGATGATCATGAATATCGAGTCCAAGCAGGCAACCGAGGACGCGCAATACATCGAAAAGCTCGCCGCCGTCGGCATCCCGGTGGTCTATGTCGATTTCCGCGAGCATCCCTCCACCAACACCGAGCCGAGCATGCGCCTCATCGGCAAGCTCTTTGGCCAGGAGGAGCGGGCGGAAGCGTTCATCGCCTACCGCGCGGCCCAGATCGCGCGGGTCACCGATGTTATCGCAAAGAATGTTCCCAAGCGCCCGACCGTGTTCATCGAGCGCGCCGGAGGCTATTCCGACGATTGCTGCATGAGCTTCGGCAACGACAATTTTGGCAAGTTCGTGGAGATGGCCGGCGGCCAGAATATCGCGGCGGACCTGATCCCGGGCACCTTTGGCGCGCTCAACCCGGAACAGATCATCGCAAGCGACCCTGATCAGGTGGTTGTGACGGGCGGTAACTGGGAGGCGTATGTGCCGGGCGGCAAATGGGTCGGCGTCGGCCCCGGCGCGGACGAAGCGGAAGCACTGAAGAAGCTCAAGGGCCTGACGGAACGGCCCGCGCTAACCGGCGTCAAGGCGGTGGAAAACGGGCAGGTCCACGCCATCTGGCACCAGTTCTACAACAGCCCCTATCAGTTCGTCGCCATCCAGCAGATGGCCAAGTGGCTGCACCCCGACCTGTTCGACGATCTGGACGCCGAGGCCACCTTCAAGGAGTTGCACGAGAAGTTCCTGCCGGTCGAGTACAGGCCTGGCCATTGGGTCTCGCTCTCCAATGAGCAGTGAGCCAGCGGCATTGTCGGCCAAGGACGGGCGCGGCCTCTACCGCGCCCTCGTCCTGCGCAAGCAGCTTATCCTCGCAGCTCTCGTCCTGGCGCTGCTCCTGAGCCTTTGCGTCGACCTCGCCCTCGGCCCTGCCAGCTACAGCCTCGACCAGGTGGTCCTCGCCCTCGTTTCTCCGGGCAGCGTGCCGCTTCAGGTGCGCGTGGTGCTGTGGGAAATCCGGCTTCCCATCGCGCTGATGGCGGTGGTCGTGGGCGCATCACTGTCGGTCGCCGGGGCGCAGATGCAGACCATCCTGAACAATCCGCTCGCCAGTCCGTTCACGCTCGGCATTTCGGCGGCGGCCAGCTTCGGCGCCGCGCTTGCGCTTGCCTTCGGCGTCGCGCTCATCCCCGCCGCGATCGAATATGTCGTGCCGCTCAACGCCTTCGTGGTTGCGATGCTGACCGCGCTCGTCATCCACCTGCTGAGTCTCAAGCGCGGCGTGACGGTTGAAACCATCGTGCTTCTCGGCATCGCGCTCGTCTTCACCTTCAATGCGCTGCTGTCGCTCGTCCAGTATCTTTCCTCAGAGCAGGCGCTCGCCGCGGTCGTGTTCTGGACGATGGGAAGTCTCACCAAGGCCACCTGGCCCAAGCTCATCATCACCAGCCTCATCCTTCTCGCAACGCTTCCGATTTTCGCGCGCCGCGCCTGGGCGCTGACGGCGCTGCGGCTAGGCGAAGACAAGGCCGCGAGTTTCGGGATCAAGGTCGCGCGCCTGAGGCTCGAAACCATGATGATGGTGAGCCTGCTCGCCGCCATTCCCGTCGCCTTTGTCGGCACGATCGGCTTCATCGGGTTGGTCGGCCCGCACATCGCCCGCATGCTGATTGGAGAAGATCAGCGCTTCTTCCTGCCCGCTTCCGCGCTTGCTGGCGCCCTCATCCTTTCGGCGAGCTCGGTTGCCAGCAAGTCGCTCATCCCAGGCACGATCTTTCCGATCGGCATCGTCACCTCGCTTGTCGGCATTCCCTTCTTCATCTCGCTGATCCTCTCGAATGTGAGGCGCTCATGGTAACGATCAGGCTCGATGGTCTCGGAGCGTTTCACGGCGCGCGGCTCGTCCTTTCGGACGTTTCAACTCCCACTTTTCGGGGTGGCGAGGTGGTTGCCGTCATCGGGCCCAACGCAGCGGGCAAGTCGACGCTTTTCAAGCGCATCGCAGGACTTTTGAAGGGCCCGGGCCGCGTCTGCCTCGATGGAGCGGCCAAGGGACCGGACGGCATCTGCTACATGCCTCAGGATACGGCAGCCAACGCGGTGCTGACCGTCTATGAATCGATCCTGCTCGCCCGCAAGCAGGGCTCGGCCTGGTCGGTCGGTGACGGCGACCTCGCGCTCATAGACGGTATCCTGGCCGCGCTCAGCATCTCGGATATTGCCTTTCGCAATGTCGGAGAACTGAGCGGCGGGCAAAGGCAGGTGGTAAGCATCGCACAGACCCTCGCCCGCGAACCTGAAATCCTGCTGATGGACGAGCCGACGTCCGCGCTTGACTTGCACCGGCAGGTCGAGGTGCTGAGCTTCATGCGCGGGCTTGCACGCAAGCACGGGATTGCAGTGCTGATCGCAATTCACGACCTCAATCAGGCCCTGCGCTTCGCCGACAAATGCATCGTCATCGCCGACGGCCGGATGTTCGCCTGCGGTACGCCGGAAGAGGTCGTTACGCCGGCGCTCCTTCGTGACGTTTATCGCGTCGAGGCGCGGGTCGAGCGATGCTCGCGGGGCATCGGTCATGTCATGGTGGATGGCGTTGCGGATGAAACGGCAGCGGCTGCGTCGATAGCAGCTTAGCCATCAAACTTTAGGGTTGAAGTCGAATCGCCGAAGCGGAAGACTGATCACCCGCTATTTGCGCTGACCGCATCACGAAGCATTTTGGTGCGGGGCTGCAGGCGCGCGACGGCCGGCGCGAAGACCGAAATCGCCTTCGGGTGGACCTTGAAATGCGCCGGCGTCGAGGTGACGATCTCACCGTCAGTGTTCACCGGCATCGGCCTTTTCGTCTCGATGTCGAACTCGACGCATCTGGCCGTGCGAACCTCGCTCCAGGCGCCGTGTGTGCCTGAGCGGAACGAGCGCAGCATAAGCGCCATTTTCCAGAGATTCGTCATTTCCAGGCTGTACAGGTCGAGATGGCCGTCATCGATCTCCGCCGTCTCCTCGACGACGTTGCCGCCGCCATAGTGCCGGCCGTTGCCGACCGCTATCTGGTAGGTCTCGACTTCGGTCGTTACGCCCTTTTCGGTAATCCTTGCTTCGAAGTGGCCAGCCTTGGTCAACACTTTCATAGCCGCCAAGGCATAGCCAAACCTGCCGAAACGCTTCTTCAGCCCCGGATCGAGCCCCTGGGCAAGGTCGGTGCTGATGCCGATGCTCGCAACGTTGAAGAAAGCGTGACCATTGACGGTCCCGACATCGATCAGACGCCTTCCGCCCTGTACAATCACGTCGGCAGCCTTCAGCAGATCCAACGGTATTTCGAGGGTGCGCGCCAGATCGTTCGCCGTCCCCATCGGAATGATGCCCATAGGCAGCCCGCTTTCCATGGCCGCGACCGCCGCCGAGGACACCGAGCCATCGCCGCCGCACACGATCACAAGGTCGGCCCTATGGCGAAGGCGCACGATGTCGCGTGCTATCTCGGGCAGCGCCTCAAACGTCTCGACGGTGACGCGAAGCCCACCGGCCTGCAGCCGCTCGACGACCGGTGCCATAGATTCCTGCCCGCGTCGCGCCTTTGAATTGACGAGCAGAAGCGCGCGTCTGGTCGTGATTTCGTTCATGCGGCATAGATAGGGTGCTTGCCTGCGGATTACGACGCCAACAGGCGCGCCTGGGAAGACCCAGAGTTGAATTTTCGTAACAGCCCGAATTGCTGGTTGTCACATCCGATCAGGAATCGGCACAGTTGAGGACGCTGTGTGCACGTATCCACCGCGGCCAACTTGGCCGAACCTGACGCTCAAACATCCTTCGTAGGTCGACTTCTCAATCTCGACCGTCGATCAATCGAAATTTAGGTTTCATGACCTGTTCAGAGCGGTTTCCCGATCCATTTTGCCAGGATGCCAACGACGCCCTCCCGGAACAACAGCACTGCGACAACGAAGATGGTGCCCTGGGCGATCGTGACCCAGTCGCCAAATGTCGCGAGGTAATTCTGCATCGTGACGATAACTGCCGCGCCGACGATAGGTCCGAACACCGTGCCCATGCCACCCAAGAGCGTCATCAGCACGACCTCGCCGGACATGGTCCAGTAGACGTCGGTAAGTGACGCCAATTGGAACACGATCGCCTTGGTTGCGCCGGCAACGCCGGCGAGCGCGGCTGACAACACGAATACGGTGAGCTTGTAGCGGTTGACCCGATAGCCCAGCGATATCGCGCGGGGCTCGTTCTCGCGGATCGCCTTCAACACCTGCCCAAACGGCGAATGGATGATCCGGTAGATCAGCAATATGCCGGCGAAAAAGATGGCGAGCACGAAAAAATAGAGCAATTCGTTTGAGCGCAGGTCGATCAGTCCAAACAAATAGCCGCGCGGGACGGCCTGGATGCCGTCCTCGCCGCCGGTAAACGCTGCCTGCAGCGAGAAGAAATAGACCATCTGCGCAAAAGCCAGCGTCACCATGGCGAAATAGATGCCGTGGCGGCGAATGGCGAGGGAGCCGATGGCCAGACCGAGCACGGCTGCCACCAGTGTGCCCGCGATAATGGCAAGTTCGGGCGTCAAACCCCACACCTTTGCCGCATGGGCCGAGACGTAGCTCGCCATGCCGAAATAGGCAGCGTGGCCGAAGGATAGGAGCCCGCCATAGCCGAGCAACAGGTTGAAGGCGCAGGCAAACAGCGCGAAGCACAGCACCTTCATGACAAAGATTGGATAGAGCAGAAAAGGCGCGGCGATGAGGAAGACGAAAAGCGCGGCGAAGATCGCAAGGTGATGGCGTGGCATGCCGGCGGCGCCAACGGACGTGACGGCCGTCATGGCAATCGGGTTGGTGTCGGTTACCATCACGCGCTCCGCCCAAACAGGCCGGCGGGCTTGACCAGCAGCACCAGCGCCATGATGACAAAGATCACCACGGCCGAGCCTTCCGGATAGAACACGCGGGTCAGACCTTCGATCAGCCCAAGCCCGAAACCGGTGAGGATCGAGCCCAGGATCGAGCCCATGCCGCCGATGACGACGACGGCGAAGACGACGATGATCAGGTCTGCGCCCATGTTCGGATTGACTGCGTATATCGGTGCGGCGAGCACGCCGGCGAAACCGGCGAGTGCGACGCCGAAACCATATGTGAGCGTGACCAGCAGCGGCACGTTGATGCCGAACGCACCGACCATGGTCGGGTTCTCGGTCGCTGCCCTGAGATAGGCGCCAAGTCGGGTCTTTTCGATGATGAACCAGGTCGCGAGGCACACGATGAGTGAGGCCACAATCACCCAGGCGCGCGAATTGGGCAGGTACATGAAGCCGAGATTGTGCCCCCCCGTTAGAAGCGGCGGCGGCGGGTAGGGCAGGCCAGATACGCCGAAAAACTGGCGGAAGAAGCCGACGATGATCAGCGCCAGGCCGAAGGTGAGCAGCAGCCCGTAGAGATGGTCGAGGTGATAGAGCCGTCGGATCAACACGCGCTCGAGCACGATGCCGGTGAGGCCGACGATCGGCGGAACGATGAACACAGCCCACCAGTAACTGACGCCGAGATAGTTGAGCAGCATCCAGGCGCCGAAGGCGCCCAGCATGTACTGCGCACCATGCGTGAAATTGATGATGTTCAAGAGACCGAAGATGACCGCCAGCCCGAGGCTCAAAACCGCATAGAAGGACCCATTGATCAGCCCGAGCAGCAATTGGCCGAACAGGACCTGTGGCGGAATTCCAAGGAGTTCGAACATGGTCGCTCCAGTTGACTTGTCGACGAGAGGACGCGCCGAGCGGTTCGGCGCGTCGTTGGCGAGGCCCGCTTATTTGACGAGCGGACAGCCGCCGTCGGCGAGCGGGCGGAACGCCTTGTCGGCCGGAATGGTGGCCACGGTCTCGAAATAATCCCATGCCCCCTTCGATTGGTCCGGCTTCTTGACGCGGAATAGGTACATCTCGTGCAGCTTGCGCCCGTCCGCGCGGATCGTACCCTTGCCAAACAGCGGATCGTCCGTCGGCATTTCCTTCATCTTGGCCATCACCTTGGCCGCATCCTTGTCGCCAACGGCCTCGACGGCCTTAAGGTAATGCAGCACCGAAGCGTAGACTCCGGCCTCGATCATCGAAGGCTTCTGTCCGCTGTTCCGCTCCTGGAAGCGGGCAGAGAATTCACGCGTCTGATCGTTCTTGTCCCAGTAGAATGCGCCGGTGAGCACGAGGCCTTGCGCCACTTCGAGGCTCAGCGCATGCACGTCATTGATAAACATCAAAAGGGCGGCGAGCGATTGGCCGCCCTGCGTGATGCCGAATTCCGACGCCTGCTTGACCGCGTTGATGGTGTCGCCGCCGGCATTGGCGAGGCCGACGACCTTGGCACCCGACCCTTGCGCCTGCAGCAGGAAGGACGAGAAATCCTGGCCGGGGAAAGGATGACGCACGGCGCCGAGAACCTTGCCGCCCGATGCTTCCACGACCGCCGACGTATCGCGCTCGAGCGCATGGCCGAAGGCATAGTCGGCTGTGACGAAGAACCATGTATCGCCACCCTGCGCGACCATCGCCGAACCCGTGCCGTTGGCAAGCGCCCAGGTGTCGTAGGTCCAGTGGACGGTGTTGGGCGAACAGGCCTTGCCGGTGAGGTCGGACGAGGCCGGACCCGAGGCGAGGAAGATCTTGTTCTTCTCCTTGGTGATCTCGTTGACGGCGAGCGCCACCGACGAGGTTGGCACGTCGGCGATCACGTCGACATTTTCGGTGTCGTACCACTGGCGGGCGATGTTCGAGCCGACGTCCGGCTTGTTCTGGTGGTCCGCGGAGACGATCGATACGTTGATGCCCTTGTCGGTCGCCTTGAAGTCTTCCGCCGCCATCTGGGCCGCGATGACCGAGCCTTCGCCGGCGATGTCTGCATAGATGCCGGAACGGTCATTCAGAACGCCGATCTTGACATCCGTGGCGTAGGCTGCGCCGGCCGACAAAAGGCTCGCCAGTGAAGCCAGAATGAACCCTGTTGCTTTCATCACTACTCTCCTCCGATTGCGGCGCGACGCGCCCGTTGATGGCTGTCTCAGACACCGAGATAGGCGTGCAGCTTGTCAATGTTGGCGTCGAGTTCGCGGTTAGGAATCATGTCGATCACGCGCCCCTGCTCCACCACGTAATGACGGTCCGCGACCAATGCGGCGAAATGAAAATTCTGTTCGACGAGCACGATCGTGAATCCCTCGTCCTTGAGCCGGGCAATGGTGCGGCCGATCTGCTGCACGATGACGGGCGCAAGCCCCTCGGTCGGCTCGTCGAGCAGCAAGAGCTTCGCGCCCGTCCGCAAGATCCGGCCGATGGCCAGCATCTGCTGCTCGCCGCCCGAAAGCTTGGTGCCTTGGCTCGAAAGCCGCTCCTTCAGGTGCGGGAAGAGCTCGAAAATCTGCTCGACGGTGAGCCCGCCGGGGCGCACCTGCGGCGGCAGCATTAAATTCTCCTCGACCGAGAGGCTTGAGAAGATTGCGCGCTCCTCCGGGCAGTAGGCGATGCCCATCCGTGCGATCAACCGCGACGGCAGCTTGATCATCTCCCGGCCGTCGTAGGTGACCGATCCCGAGCGCCTGGACAGGATGCCCATGACCGCCTTCAGCGTCGTCGTCTTGCCGGCGCCGTTGCGGCCGAGCAGCGTCACCACTTCACCTTCGCCAACCTCGAAACTCAGGCCGTGAAGCACATGGCTCTCGCCGTACCAGCCCTGCAGGCCATCGACACGCAGGAGGGGTCTCTCCGAGGGGGCAGCAGCCGGCCTGCTCGTAAGTCCAACTTCAGACATGTCCGGCCCCGATATAGGCTTCGATAACACGCGGATCTTTGGAAACCGCGGCATAGTCGCCTTCGGCGAGGACTTTGCCGCGCGCGAGCACGGTGATGCGGTTCGACAGCGAGGCTACGACCGACAGATTGTGCTCAACCATCAAAATAGTGCGGTTCTTGGAGATGCGCCGGATCAGCGCCGAGATCCGCTCGATGTCTTCTTGCGCCATGCCGGCCATAGGCTCGTCGAGCAGCAGCATTTCAGGGTTCAGCGCCAGCGTCGTCGCGATCTCAAGCGCGCGCTTGCGGCCGTAGGACAGATCGCTAGCGCGGATATCGGAAAACTCGGTCAGGCCGACATCGGCGAGAAGAGCCGCGGCCTCGCTATTGAATGTGGACAGCAGTTTCTCGGAACGCCAGAAATCGAAACTGTCGCCGCGCCGGCGCTGCAGCGCGATGCGGACATTCTCCAGTGCCGTCATGTGCGGAAACACCGCCGATATCTGGAAGGAGCGCACAAGGCCCAGCCGCGCGATGTCGGCTGGCTGCATCCTGGTGATATCCCGGCCCTGGTAGCGGATTGCGCCGCGCGTCGGCTGGAGGAATTTGGTCAGCAAGTTGAAGAGGGTCGTCTTGCCTGCGCCGTTGGGGCCGATCAGCGCGTGGATCGATCCTCGCTCGACCGTCAGGTCGACATTATTGACAGCGACGAAACCCTTAAATTCCTTAGTCAATCCCACTGCTTCGAGGATCGCTCCGGAATTCATGCGCGGGAGCCTTCGCCCGTCATCGGCGTGAAACGTGGAACCGCGCTGCGAGGCTGTCCGCCCCCAGGGTGACTTCCATGGTTTCCTCCCGTGGCACTCCCACCCGCAACAAACGACCTAATGCACATCGCGTCAAGGCTGCAATTTTTCAGAAGGCTCGAACTTCGTGAAACGCTCAGTCACTGTCCTTGGCACAGGATTGCCTGGAGAAGCTGGCGAGCGGTTGGTATCACATCCGATCGGGAGGCAAATTGACCGCAGTCAACCTCGATATCCCGATCTCATCCGCGACGCGCTAGTGCGGGGTTAAGTCCAATGATGCCATTGAGAGCCTTCTGGTTCGGATCGTTCGCCTGCACCGCCGCAGCATCAATGTCGAAAACGTAGCAAATCCAGCTCAGTCGCTGGCGATCGTGCGATGTGGGCCTTGGACAGCACGGCTGCGGTCACGCGCCTATCAGCATCAAGCCCATTACCGATCGTGCGACATTGGCCGCAGGAAAGGGCTCGACGTTATCAAATCCAAGTGCGCTACGTGATCCGTAACTAAGATATAAATTCCATTGATATGGAATGTAGCGCGCGGGCATGGCGTGTTGGGAGTCAGCGAGTGTCTCGCAATCAAGACGCCCGCAAGCCATGGCCTCGCCTGAAGCTCCTTCGAAGCTATGGCTTACGAGCGAAACTGGTTGGTCAGGAGCCTAGTTGGTCTTCAACTGGCCGACACGGTTTTCGGCAATCCAGCGGGCGGCAAGCACCAATGCTCCCATACTGAAATCCTTGCCATGCTTGGCCACCATTTCTTCCGACAGTTTGGCGAGCCGGTCGAAAAATTCGTCCTTGCTCTCGTCCTCGGGGGTGGGTTCGGTTTGCATTTGGTGCTCCTGTTGCATGCGGCCTGCCTTTGTTATTTGAACATCGACGCGGGAAAGGTGACGATCGCGGCGGTGCCGTCGACGGTGCCCACCGCCAGGTGCTGTCCGTCACTGGACCAGGCAAGCGCGGTCACCGCGCTGCCCAGGGGTCTGACGAGGAGTTCGTCCCGCGCGCCGATCTGGGCGATGGTGATCCGACCGTTGGCATAGCCGGCCGCAATCAGTTTTTTCTCCGGGTGCGCAGCCACTGTCTCGACCGGAACCAGCCCGGCGCGACCAGTCTCCAGCGCGCCGGAGATTTCGCCGTCAAGTGGCGGCGCGGTCATCGACCAGCCGGCGATCCGGAAGGCGCCCGATGCAAACAGCGCATTCTCCGGCAGGCTCCAGCACACCGTGCGGACCGGGGATGGAAATCCCGCGATAATGCAAGTGCGGCCATCGGCTATGCACACCAGGGCAAAGCCTCCGGCTTCGAGCCCACAGGCCAGCCAGGTGCCGTCGCCACTCCAGCGGATCGATATCGGACGCGCTGAAAAGGCGATATCGCGTATCAGGGTGGTGTCGCCATCGACCATCCAGATCGACAATCCGTCGTCCAGGCTATGGGCGAGGCGCCTTCCGCCTGGCGAAAAGGCAAGCGCATCCGTGGACGGTGTCGTACCGTGTCGCAGTCGCACGGCATCGCCTTGGCCTCGTGCCAGGAAGACATCCTGCCCGTTGCTGACGGCTGTGATGGCTGTGCGGGGGCTGTGGTCGACGGCGACGACCGGCCCGTCGATCTTGACCAGCGTCTCCATCACATTGCCGTCCGCGGCCAGATGCACCGCTTCGCCAGCCGCCGTTCCAACGAGGAAGCCGGAGGAAAGGTAGTTGGCGAGCGGAACGTCGCCATCTCCCAACACAGCAGTGGCTATCAATGGCAACGGAAATTTTTCCCTTGGGCGGATCGTCGTCTGGCCGAGATCGCCGCTCACCCTGATCCGCGACTGCGGCGGTTCCTGGTCGGCGACCGCGGCTATGGCGACCGTTCCATCGACGCAGGCGAAGGCGACAGTCGAGTCATCGGCGCTAAAGCGCAGATCGGCGATCGCCGACGGACGACGCCAGCTTCTCGCCAGCAGGTCGAACAAGGTCAGGTTCTGTATCGCGTGCTGGTTCATGGCGATTCCCTTCGTCAGTTTCCATCCGTCGCCGCGAGGCTGCGATCGACGTCCTCGACGTCACCTTCCGCGGCGACGATGCTGTCCTCACATGCCGCGCATTCGTGCATGACTGCCGCGGCTCTCTCCTGCGCTTCATGCAAGTCCCGCACCAGTTGCGCGCTGACGCCGTTCCTGCCGATTTCGAGTTCCAGGCGCAGCACTTCCATCTCGATACCGGCGCGTTTCTGATTGAGCCGCAGCGCCTCGGCAGTGAGCGCGGAGACGTTGGCGACGAGATCGAGCCGGCGGGCGAGCAACGCGTCACGCCTGGTAGTTTGGCCCATCGGGTCCTCCTGTCATTTTTCGCCCAGCCATCGGTCAGGCTGGCTTTTCGAAAGCCGACAGCAATTTGGGCAATGTTCCGGCCTGCGAATGGAACTGTCTTTCAGCCGTTTCGATGTGGCTCTTGAGCTGATCCCAGATGTCGACCCGGATCATCGAAGTCGTATCGCCGGTGAGGCGCTCGATCTCGTCGACGCGGAACTGGCGTGACAGCGAAACGCCGGAAAACACGAATTCCCGCAACAGAATCGCGTGGTTCTCGATGAACAGATGGATCATCGGATGCGTTTCCGTGGTGACGCCGCCGGCGGCAAGCTCGGCCCGGATGAAGTCCTGGAAGTGGCTCTGGAGGCGATGTTGGCTCTCGCCCATGAAGCGCATCACAAAGACCAGATCGCGGGGCATCAGCCTGACAAGTTCGCCGGTGACGCCATCGGCTTGGCTGGACATTGGCTCGGGCGGTCTTCGGCTGTCTTTATCGTTCGGCACGGTCTCTCTCCAGCGCGAGGCCCGTCCATGGGCCGTCGCCTTCAAATAGTAGAGAAAGACGAAGAATTGAATAGATGATATTTGTTTTCGAACTTGCTGCATCTGCGAACTAGACGTATTGCAATTGCGAATAGATATTAGATATTACAGGCGTACGTTACAAATGTAAAATAACGTTACATTTGGCTATCTGCCCGTATGCCGAAAGAGCAGCGATTTTGTTTTGAGCCCTTGCCATGGGGTGCTATTTTCAAATTGGCACGGCGCTTGCTTTGTACATTTCCACAAGAAGCCCATCGCGCTTTGACGCGGTGCCAAAAGAACGAAGGAACGGAGGAAGCAGGGACAAGTCACGTCCGCTTCGATACGCCATCGCACATGCGGTTGGCGCCGCGGGCCCTGCCAGCCGCCTAACACCTTTGCCGCGATCCACTTGAACGGCCGGACCATGAGTCGCGCCTGATGCGCAACCCTTTGTCGTGCCGCTCGCATTCTCACTGGCGGTGCTGTGCCGCCGCTTCATGCCGGGGTCAAGGGACCTGCGGCTCAAACCTGGTGGAGGCTTATGACCATGACGTCTCTGACGCTCAACAAGATTACCTCGCAACGCGGAATCTCCGTGGGCGAGGCAACCAAGAAGATTGCCGATCTCGGCTGGAACCCTTCCTACGTCCAGGAAGCGATGACGTTTCCGACGGACTACAAGATCAACAAGACGCCGCGCGACCCGATGAAACAGGTTCTGCGATCCTACTTCCCGATGCAGGAAGAGAAGGACAATCGTGTCTACGGTGCGCTCGACGCGGCGTTGCGCGGCGACATGTTCCGCAATGTGGAACCGCGCTGGGTCGAGTGGATGAAACTCTTCCTTGCGATCATTCCGTTCCCGGAAATTTCTGCTGCCCGCTCGATGGCGATGGTCGCCCGTATCGCGCCGGGCGAGGAGCTCAGAACCGGCTTCACCATGCAGATGATCGACGAGTTCCGCCACTCGACGATCCAGATGAACCTGAAGAAATGGTACATGGAAAACTACATCGATCCGGCCGGCTTCGACATCACCGAGGAAGCCTTCGGAAAATGCTACGCCACGACCATCGGCCGGCAGTTCGCGGAAGGCTTCATCACCGGCGACACCATGACCGCCGCCTGCATGTACCTGACCGTGGTCGCCGAGACCGCCTTCACCAACACGCTGTTTGTCGCCATGCCTTCGGAAGCCGCCCGTAACGGCGACTATGCGCTGCCGACCGTTTTTTTGTCGGTCCAGTCCGATGAGAGCCGGCATATCGGCAATGGCCATTCGCTGCTGATGGCGGCGCTCAAGGAGCCGGAAAACCACCTGCTGCTCGAGCGCGACCTGCGCTACGCCTTCTGGCAAAACCACGCGATCGTCGATGCAGCCATCGGCACCTTCATCGAATACGGCACCACCAACCGCGACAAGAACAAGGAGTCCTACGCGGAAATGTGGCACCGCTGGATCTATGAGGACTACTACCGCACCTACATGCTGCCGCTCGAGAAATACGGCATCAAGGTCCATCACGACGACGTCCAGGCGGCCTGGGAACGCATCACCAAGAAGAACTACGTCCACAAGGTCGGACAGTTCTTCGCGGTCGGCTGGCCGGTCAATTTCTGGCGTATCGAAGCCCAGACCGACAAGGACTTCGAGTGGTTCGAGCATAAGTATCCGGGCTGGTATGCCGAGTTCGGCGATTTCTGGAAATGGTACGCCAAGCTTAGCCACAAGGGCGAGAAGGTGCTGCTCTTCAACAGCGACGTGGGCTACGTCTATCCACACCGCTGCTGGTCCTGCCTTGTTCCCTGCCTGATCCGCGAAGACATGGTGGTCGGCGAGATCGACGGCCAGTTGCACACCTTCGCCCACGAACTCGACAAGTGGACCGCGACCGTGGCCTTCGCCGACGAGTATGAGGGCCGTCCGACACCCGCGATGGGCCGCTTCAGCGGCAAGCGCGAATGGGAGACGCTCTATGACGGCTGGGATTTGGCCGATGCCATCAAGGACCTGAACTTCGTCCGCTCCGATGGCAAGACGCTCGTACCGCAGCCGCATATGCGCTTCGACGACAAGGAGATGTGGACGTTGGACGACGTGCGCGGCAACACGCTGGGATCGCCGTTGAACGCGCTCCGCGGCATGACGCCGGAAGGACGCGCGCAGCACCTGGCAGACTACGCCAAGGGCTTCACCATCAATCCCTGCAACTGATCAGGCCAAGGGGGCGGGTTCGTCCCGCCCTCTCTTTCATTGGAGGTCCGTATGTCGGAAACCCACACGGTCAGGCTCAGCCCAGTCGGCGTCGAATTCGACGTCGAGCATGGCGAGACGGTGCTCAACGCCGCTTTCCGCCAGGGCATCGCCCTGCCGCACGGCTGCAAGGAAGGGCAATGCTCGGCCTGCAAAAGCGTGTTGCTCGATGGCGAAGTCGACATGCTCAAATACTCGACCTTCGCACTGAACGACATGGAGAAGGAGAGCGGCCACGTCCTTTTGTGCCGCTGCATCGCCTACTCCGATCTGGAAGTCGAGCTTCTCAACTACGACGAGGAGATTTTGGCGAAAGCGATCGCCGTGAAGACGTTCAAGGGCCGGATTGCTCTGATCGAGCACCTGACCCACGACATTCGCGGCATCGAGATCGAACTCGGCTCGCCGATAAAGTTCTGGGCGGGGCAATATGTCGACATCACGGTTACCACGGAAAAGGGGGAGACGATTACGCGCTCGTTCTCCATGGCAAATACGCCGGACCAAACCCAAAAACTCTGCTTCATCATCAAAAAATACCCCGAGGGAAAGTTCTCCGGAGAACTCGATTCCGGAGGAATCAAGCTCGGAGCCGAAGTCACCGTCGTCGGACCCTACGGAACCTGTTTCCGACGCGACGAACGGCAAGGACCCCTGATCCTGGTCGGCGCCGGATCGGGCATGTCGCCGATCTGGTCGATCCTCAACGACCATCTGAAGAGCGGCGAGAAACGCCCTGTCTATTTCTTCTACGGTGCCAGGACGCGCAACGACCTGTTCTATCTCGACAGGATCGCCGAGCTGATCGGTCAGCATTCGGATGTCACTTTCATTCCCGTGCTGTCGCACGCGACAGACGACGCCGAATGGGAAGGCGAACGCGGTTTCGTGCACCAGAGTGTCGACGCCAAGCTCAAGCAATTGGCGGTCGACGGACAGGGCGATGTCCATGCCTGTGGCCCGCCACCGATGATCGATGCGCTTCAGCCGGTTCTGTTCATGAACGGGTTCGAGACGGAGCGGATCTTCTTCGACAAGTTCACCACATCGGCAGGTGCAACACCGGCCCACTGAGGGGCGGCAACGCAACTGCAACCACAACTGCAACAAGGGAGTGAAGACTATGCCAGCTACCTCGAGTTCAGTCGGGTCCGGAGCCGCCGGCGCGGCGATCTTTGCCGACTCCGACAGCCGGAAGTACCGGTATTTCGACCCGAAGGGCCAGCGCGCCACCCACTATGAGGACATGACAGTCGACGTGCAGCCTGACCCGGAGCGTTACCTGATCCAGGACTGGATCATCTCTTTTGCCGACGGCAAGGGCGCTTATGTCAAGCAGAACACCGCCGCTCAGAGCTCCAACTGGCATGCCTTCCGCGCCCCCGATCAGGAGTGGGAACGCACGCACTACCAACGCCAGTCGAAAATCGAGACGATGGTACAGAGCGTCATCAACAACGCCCGCAAGTCGGGGGCGCCTAAGACATTCGACAAGGCCTGGATCAAGATTCTGCAGACGCAGCTCGGCGCCTGGAAGCACGCCGAATTCGGGCTCGGCACCTCGTTGATGCAGGCGCAGCGCTACGGCTACACCCAGATGATCAACAACGCCACGCTGACCAACTCGTCTTACAAGCTGCGGCTTGCCCAGGACATCACGCTCTACCTTGCCGAGATCGGCATGGACCTTCCCGGCTGGGACGACGAACTCGGCAAGACGGCCTGGCTCGAGGACAACAACTGGCAAGGCACCCGCGAAGCGGTCGAGACCATCATGGGCGCGACCGACTATCTCGAACAGTACTTCGCCATCAACATCGTCTTCGAACCGCTGGTCGGGGAAGCATTCCGCTCAGGCTTCCTGATGCAGATCGCCGCCGCAAACCACGACTTCATCACGCCTGCGGTGATCTCGGCAGCCGAGGCCGACTACGAGCGCAATCTCGCCAACACGATCGACCTCATGCACATGCTCGCCAACGACGAGAAGCATGGCGCGGCGAACAAGAAGCTCTTCCAGGGCTGGGTCAAGAAGCACGGCGCGCTCGCCGACAAGGCAGCCATCGGCCTGCAGCCGATCTGGTCGATGCCGCATTCAAAGCCGGTCGCTTTCTCGGATGTCCGTGCCAAGTCCGAGGAACGGATTGATCAGATACTCGGCGAACTTGGCCTCAAGCGCTGACACAGGGAGAAACTGTCATGTCAACTGCAGCACGCGACGCATCGCAATCCAACATTTTCAGGTCGATGAAGGACATCACCTTCGAACAGACGATTTCGCACCAGTGCGGCGTCACCATGAACGACTCGGTGGAAGCCAGGGCCATCGCTGAATTCATGGGCCTGAAGCCGAACGTAACGGTCACCTACCAACCGGCGATGATCCGCATCGATGGCACCGGCAAGCTGATCTTCAAGATGGACGAGATCAGCGAATATCTCGGCCGCGAGATGACGGCGGAAACCTTCGAGGTCAACAGCTCGACCCACTACGGACGGATGGTGCGCATCGACGACAACACCGTGATCCTGTTCGGCAACATGGATGAGATGTTCGAATACATCGAATAGACGCTCCAGAAAATCAGGCGCGCCGCCTGGCTGCGGCGCGCCGAACCGATCAATCGCACATCTTGTGGAGGTAGAAATGTTTAGAACACCAGAAGGCAAGGATATTTTCATTGTCGATGGCCATACCCATTTCTGGGACGGCAGCCCGGAGAACCAGAAAAATATCCACGGCAAGCAGTTCATCGAGTGCTTCTATGCCTATCACACCGGGCTGAGCCCCAAGGACCAGCTGTGGGAGAAGAGCAAGTTCGAGAAGTACAGCGCCGACGATCTCTATCGCGACCTGTTCATCGACGGCCCCGATGATGTGGCGATCGTCCAGTCGACCTATCTCAAGGACTTCTACAAGAACGGCTTCAACACGATCGAGCGCAACGCCGAGGTGGCCAAGCTCTATCCCGAACGGTTCATCGTCAACGGCGCCTTCGATCCGCGCGATGGTGAGAAGGCGCTTGAGTACATCCACTTCCTCAAGGAGACCTACGACGTCAAGGGCGTGAAGATGTACACGGCCGAATGGAACGGGGCTTCCAAGGGCTGGAAGCTCACGGATCCCGATGCCTACAAATGCTTCGAACTCTGCGACAAACTCGGCATCAGGAATATCCATGTCCACAAAGGGCCGACAATCCTGCCGCTCAGCAAGGATGCGTTCGACGTGCATGACGTCGACCATGCGGCGACTGACTTCCAGGGCCTCAACTGGATCATCGAGCATTGCGGCCTGCCGCGCCTCGACGATTTCTGCTGGATCGCAACGCAAGAAACCAACGTCTATGGTGGGCTTGCGGTAGCGCTGCCCTTCATCCATTCGCGCCCGCGCTATTTCGGCGAGGTCATCGCCGAACTGCTTTTCTGGATCGGCCCGGAAAAAATCCTTTTCGGTTCCGACTACGCGATCTGGACGCCGCGCTGGCTGGTCGAGAAGTTCTGGGCCTATCAGATCCCAGAGGACATCGCCGCCGAACGCGGTGTGCAACTGACCGACGAGATCAAGGAGAAGATCCTGGGCCTCAATGCGGCGCGTCTCTACAACATCGACGTCGAAGCCAAGAAGACGGCGCTCGCCAGTTCGCCCTTCAGCATCGCGGCGGAGTAGGGGCCATGGCAACTGCCAGCGTTTCCGGCAACCGCGAGAAGGAACTCTGGCGGCGCCTTGGTGAGGTCAACGACCCGGAGCTCGACGAACCGATTACCGAGATGGGCTTCGTCGAGCGGGCCGAAATGACGAGCGATGGCAGTGTGGAGATCGACCTCCGCCTGCCGACCTACTGGTGCTCGCCCAACTTCGCGTTCCTCATGCTGGACGGCGTCCGCAAGGCGCTCGACCAGCTCTCCTGGGCGCCGGCCTATCGCGTCAAGCTGCACGATCACATGTTCGCGGAAGAGGTCAATCGCGGCATGGAAGCCGGCAAGACATTCGGCGATGTCTTCGCCGTACTTGCCGAGGATCAGGATCTTGGCGGCTTGCGTGAGACCTTCAGGATGAAGGCGTTCAAGCGGCGCCAGGAGGCGGTCCTGCGCGGCCTGCGGCAGCACGGCCTGACCGATCGAGAGATCCTCGGCATGGACCTGCCGGCATATGACGTCGCACGGTTCGAACCGGGCGAGGCGGCCAAACAGAAGCCGAGATACAGGGCGGCTCTGCTTGAGCGTTTTCCCGACCGCCAGGCGGATGATCCTGTCTTCGTGACTTGGGAAGGCCAGAAAATACCACCTGCGGCGCTCGGTGCCCATCTCGCCGAACTGCGCGGCGTGCGCATCAACATGGAGTTCAACGGCGCGCTGTGCCGTGGGCTCAAGCAGACCAGATACAAGGAACTGGATGTGGTCGACGGCGAACCGACGCTGGTCGATTTCATCATGGATCGCGTGCCGGCACGAACCGCGCCGACCGCCTGAAGCAGAGCTGAAACAACGGCCTCCCTCGCACGAGGCCCCTAACCAACAACCCGCCCGTAAGGCGGAAGGAGAAACCATGCCCAAAATAATGCTTCACAATTCCGAAGCGCGCCGTGCACTTGCCCGTGGTGTCTTTCGGCTGGCCGCTGCCGTCGAGCCGACACTCGGCCCCAAAGGCATGAACGCCATGATCGACCGGCCGATCGGCACGCCGATGGTGACCCGTGACGGCGTCAGCATTGCCTCCGAGATCGAATTGCACGACCGTTTCGAAAACATGGGCGCGCAGGTCGTGCGCGAAGTGTCGATGCAGACCAATGAGGTCGCCGGCGACGGCACCACGACTGCCATCGTGCTCGCCAATGCGCTCATCCAGGGCGGTGTGGAGGCGAATGAACGAGGCGCGAAACCCGTCGATCTGTGCAAGGGCATCGATCTTGCCGTGGCAGCGGTGGTGGCGGCGCTCAAGGCTTCGGCCAAGCCCGCCAAGGGCAACGGCATTCTCGCTTCGGTCGCCAACATTGCGGCGACCGATACCAAGCTTGGCGCGCTGGTGGCGGAAGCCCATCAGCGGGTAGGGGCCGAAGGCGTCATCACCACTGACTTCAGCGTGACGACCGAGACCACGCTGGATGTGGTCGAGGGCATGTCCTTCGAACGCGGCTATCTTTCGCACCACATGGTCACCGATCAAGAGAAGATGGAGGCTGTTCTCGAACGACCCTACATCCTGATGACCGATCTCAAGATCAAGGAGCCTGAGGCGCTGGATGCGGCTCGTCGCATTGCCGACGAGGCCGGTCGGCCGCTGCTGATCGTGTCCGAGGAAATGTCGCCGGAAGTTGTGGTAACTCTGCTCGGCAAGCACGGACCGGGAAAATACCTCGTGGTCCATCCGCCGGAATATGGCCATTGGCGCAAGGCGATGATGGAGGATCTGGCGATCATCACCGGCGGCAAGGTGATCGCGCGCGACCTCGGCGGCCGGCTGGAGGACATCACCGCCGACGATCTTGGAACGGCTGACCGGGTGAAGACCAGTTCATCCTATACCTCGATCATCCGCGGGGGCGGCGACCATGCGGCAGTCGCATCGCGCCGCGCCCAGGTGCAGCGGCAGTATGAAGCCTCGCCGCCGAACATCGACCAGGACAAGTTGCGCGAACGCCTGGCCAAGCTCTCTGGTGGCACCGCGATCCTTTATGCCGGCGGTGTAACGCCGGTCGAGCAGAAGCGAACCATACAGCTCATCGAGGATTCGCTGAATGCGGTGCGCGCCGCATGCGAAGAGGGCGTGGTTGCCGGTGGCGGCTCGGCGCTTGCCCAGATCGCACCGCTGCTCGACAAGGTGGCGGCCGGCGTCGACGGCGATGTCGCCGAAGGCGTGCGACTAGTGCGGTCGGTGCTGTCGCGGCCGCTGTGGCGTATCGCCGCCAATGCCGGCGCCGATCCCGAGGCAGTCGTGGCGGAAGTCACGCGCATCAACGGCGGCTACGGCTACAACGCTTCTGTCGGCAGCTACCAGAACATGTTCGAGGCAGGGATCATCGATCCGGTCCGCGTCACCTACACAGCACTCGCCAACGCAGCTTCGGTGGCGACGCTGATCCTGACCACCGAAACGCTGATTGGTCATCTCGCCGAGGACGAGGACCCGACGGCCGGACCGGCGCGCGGCGGCGGCTCTGAGAAGCTCGGCCGCGCCTGAAGCAATCCGAACAATCTCGACGTTGAAAGGACACAGGCATGAAAGCCGCCAGACTGTACGAATACGATCCGCAGATGAACGTCCAACTCAAGATCGAGGAGGTCAAGGCACCGACCATCACTGCTCCCGACGAGGTGATCGTGCGGGTGGGTGCCGCCGGCCTGTGCCGCACCGACCTTCACATCATCGAAGGTGTGTGGAAGCCGACCATGGACCCCGAAGGCACGCTGTTGCCCTACATCATGGGCCACGAGAATGCCGGCTGGGTCGAGGAGGTCGGCAGCGGCGTCAGATCGGTCAAGCGCGGCGACGCGGTGATCTGTCACCCGTTTCGCTCGTGCGGCATCTGCCTCAATTGCCGCCATGGCGAGGACATGTACTGCGACAATGGCCAGTTTCCCGGCCTTGGCATGAATGGCGGCTTCGCCGAATATTTCATCACCAGCGAGCGTTCGCTGATCAAGCTGAACGCCAACGTCACGCCGATCGAGGTGGCGCCGCTGGCCGATGCCGGCATCACTGCCTACCGCGCCGCCAAACGCGCCGCGAAGTTGCTCAGGCCAGGGAGTTACTGCGTCCTGCTCGGCATAGGCGGGCTTGGCCATATCGCGCTGCAATCGCTGCACGCGATTTCGGGTTGCCGCATCATCGCAGTCGATCGCGAGCCGGCGGCCCAGGTGCTGGCCAAGGACCTCGGCGCCGACTTTGTCCTCGATGGCGGGCCGAATGTCGTCGAGGAGGTCAGCCAGATCACCGGCGGCGGCGCCCATGTGGTCATCGACTTCGTCGGCGAACTCGGTGTCGAGAACATCTGCTGGAAGATGGTGCGCAAGGGCGGCCAATTGTTCGTCGTCGGCTATGGCGGCACGGTCAACGTGCCGACCGCGCATCTGGTCATCGAGGAGATCAACATCGGCGGCAGCCTCGTCGGCAACTTCACCGAGCTTGTCGAACTGATGGAGTTGAACGCCGATGGCAAGGTGAAGATGCATTACACTGAATACAACCTCGCAAGCATTAACACCGCGCTCGACGATTTCAAGAACCGCCGGTTCACCGGCCGCGGCGTCATCGTGCCGTGAAGCGTCTGGGTCGGGCCTGCACGGAGCAGGCCCGGCGTTTTGGTCCGCGTGCCGACATCGCCGTTTCCGAGTCGGTGTCGCCGAAGAGGCCGGTCTGGCTGCTTGCCAGCGTCGGCAAGCCGTTTTTCCTGAGCGCCGCGGCTGATGCCCTGGCTTTTCCGTATCGGGACGTAAGCGAAGCGTGGTCCTGAAACGAGTTCTTTCTTCGCGGTTTGAAAAAATGGGAGGACAATATGGATCTTATTACAGGATTGGCCGTCGTCATCGGCATTATGGGCGGCATTGCAACGTGGGCAGCGATCACGATAGGCAACCCCTATCTGCTGATCTGGGCGGTATTTGTGGGCTGGGGAAGTTTCTATCACTGTGGCGGCAAGGAAGCCGGGTTCAAGAATTCGGCGCTTGCAAACCTTTGGGGAGCGATCTGCGCCGCAGGCGCGTTGATAGCACTGACGTCGATAGGTGTTACGGCTCTCACGGCCGGCATTTGCGTCGGCGTCTCAATCGTAATCCTGATTCTCGCTGCCAAGCTGCCATTGCTGAGTGCCATTCCATCAGCGGTCTATGGGCTACGCAACGACCGCGGCACTTTTTCTGCTTGGCGCTGCCGCCTATGGCGAGGGTCCAAGCGGCATCAGCAAGGTCGCGGCGGCTGTGGTGATTTCGCTGATCATTGGCAACAGTCTCGGCTACGTTTCCGAGAAACTGACAGCTGCTGTCGTGAAAAGCTGATCTAACCCCCGCTACCGCTTCAGTGATTAACTTTTCCCAATCCCGTGGCGCGAATGCCGCGGGCTTCTTTCGTGCCGGTGACAGGCTCTGATCCTAGATGAAACCGCGCCGGATGCCGTATTGGTCGAGCTTGCGGTAGAGCGTTGGCCGGGAGATGCCGAGCCGCTTCGCGACCCGGCTGAGGTTGCCGCCTTCCGCCGCCAAGGCGTTCTTCATTGCCTGGCGTTCGGCCTCGACGAGCGTGCCTCCCGATTCATGCGCGGGTACACGGCTGTCCGACCCGGCTTCCGATCCAGAGCCGGACGCGGTGATCTCCTCGGGAAGGTTGTGAAG
>NZ_RZTI01000149.1:0-13733 GCF_003997275.1 Mesorhizobium sp. M6A.T.Ce.TU.002.03.1.1 | reverse complement strand
GGCTTGGGCAGCGACTTCGGCTGCCGTGGCGCGCGCAGTGCCGCAGCGCCCGCCGCATTGACGAGGCCGCGCCGCTCCAGAAAGCGCAGCAACGAACGGATGCCGGCGAGCCCCCGCCCGAGCGTGCGGGCGCCGGCGCCCCCGGCGCGGCGAGCGGCGAGAAAGCCGCGCAGATCGGCCGGGCGCAGATCGGCGATATCCGAAATGCCGGGCGAGCCGCCGCAATGGCCGGTCAGGAAGTGCAGGAACTGGCGCGTGTCGCGTTCATAGGCTTCTACGGTTTCCGGCGACAGCCGGCGTTCGCGCGCCAGCATCTTCAGCCAGGTTTCGCGGGCCGCCTGAAGGTCTGGTTTGGCTGGAATAAGAAATTCCTGCATTGGCTCTTCCGATATTCCGTTCTTCCAATTCTGGGCCATCTTCCGGCAGCCGGGTTAGGAAGCGGTGAAGAGCCGCGTCATTGAAATGACAAGAGGCTGGAGCTAGAGCAAGGCCAAAGGATTTTTCCGCCGATGACCAAACCGCAAAACCCCGTCCAGATGGCCGTGATCGGCGCCGCCCACGGCATCAAGGGCGAGTTGCGCGTGAAAACCTTCACCGGTGACCCGTTGGCGCTGGCCGACTACGGGCCGCTCTATGCCAGGGACGGCCGCGCCTTTCAGATCGTCGACATCAGGCCGGCCAACACGGTCGTCGTGGTGCGCTTCAAGGGCATCAGCGACCGCAACGCTGCCGAGGCGCTTGCCGGCACGGAATTGTTCGTCGACCGCTCGATGCTGCCGGACGATGGCGAAGAGGACGAATTCTATCATGCTGATCTCGTCGGGCTGGCGGTCCGGGACGATACCGGTGCTGACATCGGCAAGGTCGTGGCCGTGCATAATTTCGGTGGCGGCGACATTCTCGATGTGACGCTTGGCGAGCGCAAAGGCGTGCTGATCCCGTTCACGCAGGCCGCCGTGCCTGACGTGTCGATCACCGAAGGTTTCCTCCGCATCGATCCGGCGGCGGCGGGCTTGATCGACGACGAAGACGGCGATGCTCCCGGTCGCGATGGTTTCGACCCGAAGGGCAGGCCACGCGGACCCAGGGATGCCGGGGGCAACCGGTGAGTTTTTCCGCCTCGGTGCTGACGCTCTATCCGGAGATGTTTCCCGGCGCGCTCGGCCTGTCGCTGGCCGGCAGAGCGCTGGAGGCTGGCACGTGGGAGCTGGAAGCAATCCAGATCCGCGATTTCGCCAGCGACCGCCACCGCACCGTCGACGACACACCGGCCGGTGGCGGCGCCGGCATGGTGATGCGCGCCGACGTTTTGGCCAAGGCGATCGACCATGCCTCGCCACCGGGTGATCCACGGCCACGGCTGCTGATGAGTCCGCGTGGAAAACCGCTGACGCAGTCCCGCGTGCGCGAGCTGGCCGCCGGGCCGGGCGTCGTCATCGTCTGCGGACGCTTTGAAGGCGTCGACCAGCGGGTGATCGACGCGCGTGGGCTGGAAGAGGTCTCGGTCGGCGACTTCATCCTGTCCGGCGGTGAGCCGGCGGCGCTCGTGCTGCTCGACGCCGTGGTGCGGCTGTTGCCCGGCGTGATGGGCAATGCGGTATCAGGCGATGAAGAGAGCTTTGAAAACGGCCTGCTCGAACATCCGCATTACACACGGCCGCAGGAATTCGAGGGCCGGCAAATCCCCGAAGTTCTCACCTCGGGCAATCACAAGAAGATCGCCGCATGGCGGCGCGCTGAGTCGGAAAAGCTGACCAGGGAAAGGCGGCCTGACCTGTTAGCCGCTCAGCCCTTGGCAAAATAGTAAAAGGCCAGGAACACGCCGATCCCAACCACGAAGCCGCGCACGGCAATTTGCGGCACGCGCTTGGCGATCCAGACGCCGGCATAGCCGCCCAGCGCGCCGCCCGGTATCATGATGATCGCTTGCGGCCAGGCGATCACGCCGCCGGAGACGAAGACCAGGATGGCTATCGCCGCGATGACCACGGCCAGCATGTTCTTCAGCGCGTTCAGGCGGTGATAGTCGCCGGGCTGGGTGAGGCCGAGCGTTGCCAGCATCATGACGCCCATGCCGGCGCCGAAGAAACCGCCATAGACTGCGGTGGCGAATTGCGCCAGGGAGCCGACCAGCGAACCCACCGCGGCCTCATGCCCCGGCTTGGGTGCCGGCTTCAGCCACGGCCCGGCGGCGAATAGCGCGGTCGCCGCCAGCAGCAGCCATGGCACCAGGACGCGGAACGACGGATTGTCGAGCGCCAGAAGGATGAGCGCACCGGCCAGCGCGCCGAAAGCCGATATGAGGCCGAGCAGCAACGCCGTGCGCCAGAAATGCTTGATGTCGGACCAGTAGGCGAGCGTCGAGGTGATGTAGCCGGGAAACTGTGTCACCGACGAGGTCGCGTTAGCGACGATCGGCGGCAAGCCGACCAGCGTCATGGCGCCGAAGGTTACGAACGTCCCGCCGCCAGCTATCGCGTTGACGGCACCTGAGAGAAAGCCCGCGAAAAAGAGCAGGGCCGCATCGAGAACTGGCATGGGGGTATTGCCGCCGGAGGAAAGTCACGTTTTACCCGCCTTAAAAAGCTTGGGCCTTCGACGCAACCCCTGCTGAAAGATTGCAATGTCGGCCAACGACCAAAAAAGAACACGGCAAAGGCGTGACAAAGCGTCGAAATAGCTGTATGTGCCCGCCCGAACCGGAAGAAAAATCTGCCGGACCCGTCAACAATGGCGGTGTAGTCGCCCCTGCCTGATGTTCTCGCGAACGAAGGGCATAGCCGAGTGGTCAATGGAACTGCAAAGCGAGTGTCGGACGCTCTGACTGTCGGAAGAACAAGAAGTGGATTACTGAGATGGACATCCTCCGTCAGCTCGAGGCCGAACAGGCCGCCAAGATCGAAGCCAAGCGCAAGCTTCCCGAATTCCAGCCCGGCGATACCGTGCGCGTCCAGGTCCGCGTGACCGAAGGCACCCGTACCCGCGTCCAGGCTTATGAGGGTGTCGTCATCGCCCGCGCCGGCGCCGGTTTCCAGGAGAGCTTCACCGTTCGCAAGATTTCCTACGGCGAAGGCGTGGAGCGCGTGTTCCCGGTCTATTCGCCGATGGTCGAGGGCGTCGAGATCGTGCGCCGCGGCAAGGTGCGTCGCGCCAAGCTTTACTACCTGCGCGATCGCCGCGGCAAGTCGGCCCGTATTTCGGAAAACACCGGCGTGCGCGCCCGCAAGCTGAACGATGAGGAGCGCGATGCGCTGAACGCCGAAAAGGCCCGCATCGAGGCCGAGAAGGTGGCCGCCGCGCAGGCGCTGGCCGCCGAGAAGGCAGCCCAGGACGCCGCCGAGAAGAAGGCCGCCGACGAGGCCGCCAAGGCTGCGGAAGCGGCTGTCGCCGAATAAGTTTTTTCAACAACCGTGCTTCGGAAAGGCGGCTTCGGCCGCCTTTTTTGTCCCTGAGGTGACGCGCCGGACGGGGTTTGATCCGCAAGGCACGAATCGTTGCGCAAGCGCTCGGTTGGAAGCATTAGAATCCGTTTTAGCGCAAAGCGGCCCATCGGACCGGCTTGCAAGCCGCTAACGGAAAGCTAAAGTCGGCGCCGGGTTTTCCTGCAAGCCTCGACAATGTCCAGGCTGTTCAAGTTCTTGGGGTGTGTCATGACCAAATCGAAACTGCTGTTGGCCGGCCTGTTGGCTCTGATTCTCGCGCCCGTCGTCGCCCTGGCGCAGGCGCTGCCCGATCTCGGCGGCAAGAAGGTGGTGGTAGTGACGGAGAACGCCTATCCGCCGCTGCAGTTCATCGACGCCAAGACCGGCAAGCAGATCGGTTGGGAATATGACGCGATGAACGAGATCGCCAAGCGGCTGAATTTCCAGGTCGAGTACCAGAACACCTCCTGGGACGCGATGATCCAGGCGGTTTCCGACAACCAGTACAACATCGGCATGACCGGCATCACCATTAAAGACGACCGCAAGCAGAAGGTCGATTTCTCCGACCCTTATATGCGCTCGGAACAGTTCATGCTGGTGCGCGGCGACGAGAAGCGCTTCACCGACGCCAAGACCTTCGGCGCCTTCAAGGATGGGCTGATCGGCGCGCAGGCCGGCACCACGCCCTTCTACACCGCCGTCTACAGCGTGCTCGACGGCAATGAGCAGAACCCGCGCATCAAACTGTTCGAGACGTTCGGTGCGACGGTGCAGGCGCTGAAGACTGGTGACGTCGATGTCGTTTTGACCGACGGCACTGCCGGCAAGGGCTATGTCGAGGCGTCCAATGGCGGGCTGAAGCTGATCGGCGGACCGCTCGGCACCGAGGATTTCGGCTTTATTTTCCCGAAAGGCTCGGATCTGGTGAAGCCGGTCAATGCGGCGATCGCCGCACTGAAGGCCGACGGCACGCTCGACGCGCTCAACAAGAAATGGTTCCTTGATTACAAGATGGGGCAGTAGCTTCCATTGTTGCGCACGTTGGGTGATGCGCAGGAACTCGCGCTGACTCCGCGCTCGTCCACCCCCCTCTGTCCTGCCGGACATCTCCCCCTCAAGGGGGGAGATTGGCAGCTTCGCTGGCCGCGCTTTTTCTCTAACGTTGGAGATTGGCGAAAGCAGAATGAACAGCCAATCTCCCCCCTTGAGGGGGAGATGTCCGGCAGGACAGAGGGGGGTGCCTTGGCACCATGCCTTCGCGATGTCTGCTTCACCGGCGTCGCCTGATGGCAACGCCCGCGTCTTCCACCTCCAAAACCGACTTTCCCTGGTGGCTTGCCGCGGCGATCGCGCTCGCCGTGGCCGCCGCCATCTTCATCGCCGCAAGCGACCTCTACGCCCAGGTTTTCGCGACCGTCGCCAAGGGCATCGGCATCACTGTCTTCGTCACCGTGGTCGCCTTCGCGCTAGCCTCCGCAATCGGACTCGGCATTGCGCTGATGGGACTGTCGGGGTCGCGCTGGCTGCGCCAGATCGCTCGTTTCTATGTCGAGATCATCCGCGGCGTGCCAATCCTGGTGCTGTTGTTCTGGATCGCGTTTGCCGGCGCGCCAGCTTTCGTCGCGGCATGGAACGCGCTGACCGCGCCGCTGCAAAGCGCCGGCGTCTTCGGCGAGCTGCTGGTGCGAGACGTGTCGCTGCTGTGGCGCGCCATCATGGCGCTGACCATCGGCTACTCGGCCTTCATCTCGGAGGTCTTCCGCGCCGGCATCCAGGCGGTCGAGAAGGGCCAAATCGAGGCGGCGAAGGCGCTGGGGCTGACGCGCACGCAGCGTTTCCGGCTGATCGTCTTTCCGCAGGCGATCCGCACCATCTTGCCGCCGCTCGGCAATGATTTCGTCGCCATGGTCAAGGATTCGTCGCTGGTCTCGGTGCTCGGCGTCGCCGACATCACCCAGATGGGCAAGATCTACGCCGCCGGCTCGTTTCGCTTCTTCGAAACCTATTCGATCGTCGCCTATATCTATCTCATCCTGACGGTTGGCCTGTCGCTGGCCTTGCGGGCGCTGGAGAAGCGGTTGCGCCGCCAGCATGAGGAATAGAAGGCAGGCGAAGACGGCGCTACGATTGACCTGCCCGGTTGCGGAGGAATTGATCCATGAACATCGACAAAGCCAATGCGGCGCTGGAGTCCGTCTATACGGCGGATACACCGGAAGCGCTGGCGCAAGCTTATGCCGCATGGGCTGCGACCTATGACAGCGAAACCGCCTCGCTCGGCTATCTCCTGCCGTTCCTGATCGCCGCCTGGGTGGCGCGCCATGTGCCATCGGGCGAGGGGCCGCTGCTCGACGCCGGCTGCGGCACGGGCCTGTCGGGACCGTCGCTCAAGGCGCTGGGCTATCAGGACATTGCCGGGCTCGACCTGTCGGAGGACATGCTGAAAATCGCCAGCAGCCGGCAGGCCTACAGCGAGTTGAAACAGGCGATGCTCGGCGGTCCGCTGCCTTGGCCCGACGGGTATTTCCGCGCCTTCTTTTCGACCGGCGTGTTCACCCTCAGCCACGCGCCGGCTTCCGGCCTGCATGAACTGGTGCGCATCACCCGCAAGGGCGGCCATGCCATCTTCACCGTTCGCGACCAGGTGTTCGAGAGCGGCGGCTTTCGTGACGTTTTTGCCGAGCTGGAGCAGGCGAAGAAATGGCGGCCGGTCGAAGAAAGCCCATGGTTCCGCTGCTATGCCATCGCCGAACCCGAGGCGTTGGTGAAGACGTTTGTGTTTGAAGTGCTTTGAGGGGCGGCACTTTCCCTTCTCCCCCTGTGGGAGAAGGTGGCCGAGCGAAGCTCGGTCGGATGAGGGGTGTTCCAGCTTGGCAACGACAGCGATCCGTCCAGCACCCCTCAACCGTCTCGGCGCTGCGCGCCGATCCACCTTCTCCCACAAGGGGAGAAGGGGAAGCCGCGCCACACCCTACCAATTGCCGAAAACCCAAAACATTGATATGAGCCACGCCATGGAACAGCTTTTTGGCGATCCGGCCTACAAGGGCTTCGTGCTGCAGGATAGAAAACGCCTGCCGTCGCGATTCTCCGCGCGCGTTTCCGGCGCTCTGACCAGCCGACTTCGCTAGGCCGTGTTCGCCGGCTAGCCGGCGCTTGTCCTTCCCATTTTCATATCGACGGATTTACGCACATGAGCGCACCGCGCACCCTCTACGACAAGATATTCGACGACCATGTCGTCGACCGCCAGGACGACGGCACCTGCCTGCTCTATATCGACCGCCACCTCGTCCATGAAGTGACCAGCCCGCAAGCCTTCGAAGGCCTGCGCATGACCGGCAGAAAGGTCCGCCATCCTGAAAAGACGCTGGCCGTGGTCGACCACAATGTGTCGACCTCGCCCGAGCGCAAGTTCGGCATCAAGAACGAGGAAAGCCGCATCCAGGTCGAGGCGCTGGCCAAGAATGCCAAGGATTTTGGCGTCGAATATTATTCCGAAAAGGACATCCGCCAGGGCATCGTCCACATCATCGGCCCCGAGCAGGGCTTTACTCTGCCCGGCATGACCATCGTCTGCGGTGACAGCCACACCTCGACGCACGGCGCTTTCGGTGCTTTGGCGCATGGCATCGGCACCTCGGAAGTCGAGCATGTGCTGGCCACGCAGACGCTGATCCAGCGCAAGGCCAAGAACATGCTGGTGCGCGTCGACGGCGTGCTGCCGGAAGGCGTCACCGCCAAGGACATCATTTTGGCGATCATCGGCGAGATCGGCACTGCCGGCGGCACCGGCTATGTCATCGAATATGCCGGCGAGGCGATCCGGGCGCTGTCCATGGAAGGCCGCATGACCATCTGCAACATGTCGATCGAGGGCGGCGCCCGGGCCGGCCTGATCGCGCCCGACGAGACGACCTTCGCCTATGTCAAAGACAAGCCGCGCGCTCCCAAGGGCGAGGCGTGGGACGCCGCGCTTACCTACTGGAAGACGCTGCAGTCCGACGAAGGCGCGCATTTCGACAAGGTGGTCGTGCTCGACGCGGCGAAATTGCCGCCGATCGTCTCCTGGGGCTCTTCGCCCGAGGACGTCGTCTCGGTCCAGGGCATCGTGCCGAACCCCGACGATATCGCCGACGAAAACAAGCGCACCTCGAAGCAGCGCGCGCTCGACTACATGGGCCTGACGCCAGGCACCAAGATCACCGACATAGCGCTCGACCGCGTCTTTATCGGCTCCTGCACCAACGGTCGCATCGAGGATTTGCGCGCCGTCGCCAAGGTGGTCGAGGGCAAAAAAGTCAGCCCGCATGTCGATGCGATGATCGTGCCGGGGTCAGGCCTGGTGAAGGAGCAGGCGGAGGCCGAAGGTCTCGACAAGATCTTCCTCGCCGCCGGCTTCGATTGGCGCGAGCCGGGCTGCTCGATGTGCCTTGCCATGAACGACGACCGCCTGAAGCCGCATGAGCGCTGCGCCTCGACCTCGAACCGCAATTTCGAGGGCCGCCAGGGCTTCAAGGGCCGCACCCATCTGGTGTCGCCGGCCATGGCGGCAGCAGCGGCGATCGCCGGCCACTTCGTCGATATCCGTGAGTGGAAATAGATTCAGGCGTGAGTGGAAATAACTCGGGCCGCCACAGTTGAGTGCATGCCAGAACCCGAACCGCGATGCGGTTCGGGTTTTCTTCACGCCGGGCGCCTTACGAACTCATGGAATTGCTCACGCCGGCCGGGTTGCTCCGCAGCGACTACGAGTGCCAGCTGACGTTCGTCGAAGAGCTTGAACCATTCGTCCCATTCGACCAACTCGTAGCCGCCCGCATTGACCGGACGTTCGCCCAGATCTTGGTCCTGATAAGCGTGCTGGCCGAAGACCAGCCTCAGCATGGCTTGCGTTCCCGTTTCGGGCGACACGTCGACGATTGCCGGAAATCCGGCGCGCGCCGCGACCCATGAGCGAATTGCTTCGTGATCAGTCAGCATGATCGTATCGGCCATGAAGCGTCTCCATCGATTGCTGCTGGAAAACGCCGATCGCGGTTTCAAGTTCCGCGCATCAGCTTCATGGGCGACCCGGCGCATATTCGACTTTGCTCAACGGCTTGCTTGGACTTAACCGCTTGTTTGGGCTTCCGCCCTAAGGTCTTCCCTGGCGGAAGCGTGGGGGTCACGGTCCTTTGGACACCGGTTTGCTGGTAGCGTTGCTCAATCCGACGATCGCGCTTGCGCTCGGCGCGGTGTTTCTCGTGCTGTGGTTCTACCAGCGCCACCGCCCCTATCTGGCTGTGCTCGCCGCCAGCTACTCGCTCTCGGCGGCGGGGTTCCTGTTGCAGTACTTCACCCTGCCCGTCGGCATGGCGCCGACCAAGCTGCTCTCCAATACATGCTTCACCTTTGCCGCCTGCTGCCTCTGCAGCGCGATCGTGGCACGCTATGGGCGGCGCGTGCCCTATGTCGGGATCGGCGTTCTGGCGGGCGGCGGCCTGACCGCATTCTGCTGGTTCCTGTTCGTTCAGCCAGACCTCACTTGGCGGATCCTGGCGATGAATTTTGGCTTCGGCGGCCTCAGCCTGCTTGTGGCGGCCGAACTGCGCCCGGTGCGCGGCAGGGGTCCGACCGAAATGATCCTGTTCGTGCTGTCGCTGCTTTCCGGCCTGAATTTCTTCGTGCGGACACTGGCCGTCATCGTCGCGCACGGACCCTTCACCAGCTATGACGGCTTTTACGCCTCGTCCTACTGGACGACGGCGTTGCTGTCGCATGCGCTGCTGTCGCTGCTCATCGCGCTTTGCCTGTTCTGCGCGGCGGCGCTCGATGTGATGAAGGCGCTGAAGGCCGAGGCGTATACCGATCCGCTGTCGGGCCTGCTCAACCGCCGCGGCTTCGAGGAGCGCGCCAGGCTTCTCCTGCTTCACTGCGCCACCGCCAAAATGCCGGTCGCGCTGGTGCTCGCCGACCTCGATCATTTCAAGGCGCTCAACGACCTTCACGGGCATGCGGCGGGCGATCGCGTGATCGCCGACTTCGCCGCCAAGCTTCTATCGGCTGCCGGCACGGGCGGCGTCGCCGGCCGTATCGGTGGCGAGGAGTTCGCCGTGCTTTTGCCGCTGAGCGACCTCGGCGCGGCAAGGCTGTTTGCCGAAGCCATTCGCACGCTCTATTCGGCGGGCAGCGTCGACGGGCTTCCGCCCGGCACAAGAGTGACCGCGAGCTTCGGTGTGACGGCTCGCACCGGCGACGAAGGACTTGAGCCGCTGATGCGCCGCGCCGACGAGGCGCTCTACAAAGCCAAAGGGAATGGCCGCGACAGCGTGCGGCTATCTTATGAACGGTCGGCCTATGAACAGCCGGAATCGCTATCCGTCGTGGAACCGCTCAAAGCCGGCTGATCATACGCGCTTGGGTTCGCATTAACGTCTTTTTCGCCCGTCCGTGATTTGCTTTCGCAGGGAGTGCGAAAATCACATGGGCGGCGCAGGCTTCATCCTTGCAATCAACCTGTTCGTTGCCGGCCTGCTGGCCGCAGCCTTCATGACGATCGCGTTCTACGATGTAGGGCGTGTGTCGGCACGCTGGCTGGCCCTCGGCTATCTGCTCGGCGTGGGCTATTACATCGTCGAATTCAGCATTCCGGTCTTCGACAATGCGCGACCTGCGGTCGTTACGGCTTTCGCCGTTTTCCTCGGCGCCACCATCGTCTTCAATGCTGGGCTCGCCCATAAATACGGCGTGGCGACGCCTTGGCGTCCGATGCTTCTCTTCCTACTTGCAGCCACCGTCACAGTGTATTTCGTGCAGGATCTGCCACGTCAGTCGCTCGCCCGCATGATGGCCTACCAGCTCCCCTATGCGGCCATGCAGTTCGTCGGCCTCGGCATCGTCTGGTCGTCCAGGCAAAAACGCGACCGGCTCGACCGTGTGCTCATGGCCGTTCTGGCGGCCAGCGCCCTGCAATTCGTGAGCAAGCCGTTCATCGCCCACGCTCTGGGTGGCTGGGGCGTCAATCCGCAGGCCTATATGCGGAGCGACTACGCTCTGGTGTCGCAATCGCTTGGCACTGTGTTCGCCATGGCAATCGCGCTTCTTGTTCTGATCATCCTGGTCCGCGATGTGCTCGCCGAGGCGACGTCGAAGTCGGAGACGGACACGCTTTCAAGGTTGTTCAACCGGGGCGGCTTCGAACGTCACGCGGAGCTCGCGATGCGCGACGCCGTGCGCAAGGGCGTCCCGGTCGCCCTGGTCATCGCCGACCTCGATCATTTCAAGAGCGTCAACGATAGTTTCGGCCATGCGTCCGGTGACCGGGTCATCGGGACCTTTGCTGGTTTCCTGCGTGACGCCGCCGCCGACCATCACGTCGCCGGCCGCATCGGCGGAGAAGAGTTCGCCATCATACTGCCGGGGACCAACCTCGCCGCGGCGCGGCTCCTTGCCGAAGGGACACGCAGCGCTTTCGGTGCCTTGCCGATCGACTGCCTGCCGGCGGACCATCGGTGCACCGCCAGCTTCGGCGTTGCCGAGCTTCAACCGGGCGAGGGTTTCGCCGATCTCATGCGGCGCGCGGACGAAGCGCTTTACCAAGCCAAGCGCGGCGGGCGCGATCGCGTGCGTATTGCGTTAGAGCCAGCCCTGCAGACCCCGGTGGCGACGCCTGACAGAATCAGCGGCAGGGGCTGAGTTCGGGCATCTCGCCGTCGGAAAGGCCGTACATGTAGCTGCGGCCTTTCACGAAAACCGGTGGCCTGTAACAGTCGCGGCTGCTGACGTCATCCGCTTCGTTTTCATAGATTTTGGGCTGACCGGCGCCGGTGTAGTCCGACAGTTCCTTGGCCAGGTTGCCCTCGCCAACGAGGATGCGCTTGTAGCCGGCGGCGCTCTCGATGACCAGATTTCCGAAGGAATCGGCGTAGACGCGGTCGCGCGTCCCGGCGAGTGCCGGTGCTGCGAAGCCGATGGCCACCGCCATCAAGATGAGCGCCGAAAGGCGCGATCTGCCTGAGTTCGAACGCATGGCGTCCTCCATTTGTCAGAGGCGAACTTCCTCTGACTCGGAAATTAACCTTTTATTAACCTTTGTTAAGAGGCTAGCCCTGCTAGCCGTCAGGTCTCGGCAAACATGGTTAATATCCGGCGCCTGGGCGGCCGCGGTCATCTTTCGGCCATGCTTGCCCGCACCATCGCGCCCGGTGTCGGGTGATCTTGGCAAGCATCGCGGCTGGTTTGATGCGTAGGGAGACAGCATATGGCGTTACGCCGGACGTTTCGGGTGACGCTTGCCCTTTTTTCATTGCTGATCACTGCTGCCTGCGTGTCGCAGACCAATGCGCCGAAGGCCGGCACGACCGATTTGACGGCACCGCAGCCGCGCACCGCTACCTACAATTGCGCCGATGGCACCAGGATCACCATCGAAAACCTCGGCACATCGGTGCGCGTGCTTGGCCCAGACGGCGCCAGCGAGGAACTGCCGGCCTCGCCGGCCAATCAAAGCAGCCGCTTCGGCGAGGCGCATGACGCAATCGTGATCGACGGGCGCGATGCGCTGGTGATGAAGGGCGGTAAGACGCCGCTGACCTGTAAGCGTTAATCAGTTTACCGCACTGCAGCGAACATAGCGCCGGCTTTGGGTCGTGCCCTAATCGATTGAAGCAAAGACCGCCCCTTTTGTCAGACTAAATTACGTTTTCGAAACGGTTTTCTGGCTTTGACGCGGTGCAAAAAGAGCATTAGAAACCGGCTGTCCGAAGTCGCAACCGGAAGCGGTAACGCCGCATTTCCACCTGGGGCTCCAGAGACGCCGAACTGGGGGAGCCATGAGCAAATCACCAGCCACCCGCGAATTTGCCAGACGTGAACGGCCGCTTTCGCCGCATCTGACCGTCTATCGGCCGCCGATCACGATGACGATGTCGATCATCCATCGCATCACCGGCGGGGCGCTCTATTTCGGCACGCTGCTGGTCGCCCTGTGGCTGATGGCGGCGGCGAGCTCGCAATCCACCTTCGATGCCGTCAACTGGGCCTTCGGCTCGTGGCTGGGGCGGCTGGTGCTGTTCGGCTATACCTGGGCGCTGATGCACCACATGCTGGGCGGCGTGCGCCATCTGATCTGGGACACCGGGGCAGGTCTTGAAAAGGACACCGCCTCCAGGATCGCCTGGGCGACGCTGGCCGGCTCGATCGTGCTGACGCTGCTGATCTGGGTCGCCGGCTATATGGCGCGGGGAGCCTGATCGTGAGCCACCACAACACCGACATGCGCACGCCGCTGGCGAAGGTCCGCGGCCTCGGCTCCGCCCGCGAGGGCACGGAGCATTTCTGGCGCCAGCGCCTGACGGCGATCGCCAACATCCCGCTGATCCTGTTCTTCGTAGGCTTCCTGATCGCGTTGAATGGCGCCGGCTATGTGGAGGTGCGCGCCGCACTTGCCAACCCGTTCGTGGCGCTGGTCCTGGCCCTGGTGCTCTTGTCCGGGCTTTATCATATGCGGCTCGGCATGCAGGCGATCATCGAGGACTATGTCCATGGCGAGGGCATGAGGCTGGCGCTGCTCGCGCTCAACACATTCTTTCCCGTGGTGGTTGGCGTCGCCTCGATCTTCGCCCTGCTCAAACTGGCATTTGGAGGCTGAAATTTTGGCCAAGGACGCGAAAAACGCCAACACGGCGTCCGCCTATACCTATGTCGACCACAAGTTCGACGTGGTGGTCGTCGGCGCCGGCGGCGCCGGCCTGCGCGCCACGCTCGGCATGGCCGAACAGGGCCTGCGCACCGCCTGCATCACCAAGGTTTTCCCGACGCGGTCGCACACTGTCGCCGCTCAAGGCGGCATTGCCGCTTCGCTGTCCAATATGGGGCCCGATTCCTGGCAGTGGCACATGTACGACACCGTGAAAGGATCGGACTGGCTCGGCGATGTCGACGCCATGGAATATCTGGTGCGCGAAGCACCCGCCGCCGTCTACGAGCTCGAGCATTACGGTGTGCCGTTCTCGCGCACAGAAGAGGGCAAGATCTACCAGCGGCCGTTCGGCGGCCACATGATGAATTTCGGCGACGGCCCGCCGGTGCAGCGCACCTGCGCCGCCGCCGACCGCACCGGCCACGCCATCCTGCACACGCTCTACGGCCAGTCGCTGAAGAACAACGCGCAGTTCTTCATCGAGTATTTCGCGCTCGACCTGATCATGGAGCCGGACGGCACCTGCACCGGCGTCGTCGCCTGGAACCTCGACGACGGCACCATCCACCGTTTTTCGGCCAAGATGGTGGTGCTGGCGACCGGCGGCTATGGCCGCGCCTATTTCT
>NZ_RZTI01000148.1:0-14028 GCF_003997275.1 Mesorhizobium sp. M6A.T.Ce.TU.002.03.1.1 | reverse complement strand
GCCGCCAGACCGTCCGCCAGACTCAACTGACCCAAAACACGATCCGCCATCCCGAATCTCCCTGCTCCAACCTTCACCACAGAATCACCGTTCGGCTTCTGTGCAAAGGTCTCACAAGGGGAGAAGGAAGAGATGCGCCTGATCACGACGCTAAACGGATTTCGGCCCGATCTTGCGACCGGGCCGATCATGTTGCGTTTTAGCGCTGCATCTTTCCTCAGCTACACCCGCTCGTAGCCCCACAAGTGTCGCACTTCTCGCACGTCCCGTTCCGCACCATGGTGAAATTCTGGCATTCGGAGCAGGAATTGCCGGTGTAGCCCTGGAGCAGCGATTTGGCGCGGCGGTCGGCGGCTAGCTTCTTCGCTTCGGCTGCCTCGAGTGCCGCAGCATCGGTGAACAGCGCCGCCGTGGCATCCGAAGCCTCGGAAGCAGCACCCGCCGCCTCCTCGAAGGCGATGTCCTCGATCAGCTCCTTTGCCCGCTCCTCGAAGTCGCGCTTGTAGGCGGTGGCTTCGTCGCTGGCCGGCTTCAGCGCCAGCACGTTGGAGCCGGAGAACGCCGTCGGCGCGGAGCGGCCGGACGAGCCCGAACCGGCAAAGCCCTTCGGATCGTTGCCGCTCACCCTTGACACCAGCTTCACCGGCGAGGCACCGCGGGTCAGGCCCTTGGAAACGGCGTCGGTCTTGCCTTCGCTGATGCCGCGGCCAAGTGCGGTGTTGGAAAAGTCCGACTGGTCGACATGGGCGAGGTCGTTGCGGCCGAGATAGGAGATGGCGAGCTCGCGGAACACATAGTCGAGGATCGACGTCGCGCTCTTGATGGCGTCGTTGCCCTGCACCATGCCGGCCGGCTCGAATTTGGTGAAGGTGAAGGCGTGCACATATTCGTCGAGCGGCACGCCATATTGCAGGCCGAGCGAGATGGCGATGGCGAAATTGTTGAGAAGGCCGCGCAAGGTCGCGCCCTCCTTGTTCATGTCGATGAAGATCTCGCCGAGACGGCCATCGTCATATTCGCCGGTGCGCAGGAAGATGGTGTTGCCGCCGATCTTGGCCTTCTGCGTGTAGCCCTTGCGGCGAGACGGCAGCTTCTCCTGCTCGCGCGAGACGCGCTCGATGATGCGCTCGACAATCCGCTCGGTGATCTGTGCCGCGCGTGCCGCCGCCGGCGCCGCGATCAGCTGCTCGACGGCATCGTCCTCGTCGTCATCGACGTCGGCAAGCAGCGAGGCGTTGAGCGGCTGGGAGAGCTTCGAGCCGTCGCGATAGAGCGCATTGGCCTTCAGCGCCAGCTTCCACGACAGCATGTAAGCGCCCTTGGCGTCTTCCACCGTCGCGTCGTTCGGCATGTTGATGGTCTTGGAAATGGCGCCGGAGATGAAGGGCTGGGCCGCCGCCATCATCTGGATGTGGCTGTTGATCGACAGCGAGCGCTTGCCGATCTTGCCGCATGGGCTGGCGCAGTCGAACACGGGCAAATGTTCTGCCTTCAGGAACGGCGCGCCTTCCAGCGTCATCGCACCGCAGACATGGATGTTGGCGGCCTCGATGTCCTTCTTCGAGAAGCCAAGCGCCGGCAGCATCTCGAACGAGAAATCGTTGAGCTGCTCGTCGGTGAAGCCAAACGTCTCCTTCACCCAGTCCGCACCCAGCGTCCACTGGTTGAAGACGAACTTGATGTCGAAGGCCGACTTCAACGCTGCGTTAAGTGCTGCGATCTTGTCGTCGGTAAAACCCTTTGCCTTGAGCGAGCCGGGGTTGACGGCAGGCGCCTGGTTGAGATTGCCGTGGCCGACCGCATAGGCTTCGATCTCGGCGATCTGGCTTTCCGAATAGCCGAGCGTGCGCAGCGCTTCCGGGACGGCGCGGTTGATGATCTTGAAATAGCCGCCACCGGCCAGCTTCTTGAACTTCACCAGCGCGAAGTCGGGCTCGATGCCGGTGGTGTCGCAATCCATGACCAGGCCGATCGTACCGGTCGGCGCGATCACGGTCGCCTGCGCATTGCGGTAGCCATGCTCCTCGCCGAGCTCGATAGCGCGGTCCCAGGCACCCTTGGCATGGGCGGCAAGCTCCGGCTGCTTCAGGTCGGAGGCGACCAGCGGCACCGGGTTGACGGCGAGCTTCTCGTAGCCGTCCCTGTCGCCATAGGCGGCGCGGCGGTGATTGCGCATGACACGCAGCATGTTCTGCGCATTGCGATCGTAGTCGGGGAAGGCGCCGAGCTCTGCGGCCATTTCGGCCGAGGTGGCATAGGCCGTGCCGGTCATGATTGCCGTGAGTGCTGCGCAGATGGCGCGGCCCTCGTCGGAATCATAGGGAATGCCCGAGGTCATCAGCAGGCCGCCGATATTGGCGTAGCCGAGGCCGAGCGTGCGGTATTCGTAGGAGAGCTTGGCGATCTCCTTCGACGGGAACTGCGCCATCATCACCGAGATTTCCAGCACCATGGTCCACAGCCGAACCGTGTGCTCGTAGGCTGATATGTCGATGGTGCCGTCGGCGTTGCGGTAGGGCAGCAGGTTGATCGAGGCCAGGTTGCAGGCGGTGTCGTCGAGGAACATGTATTCCGAGCACGGGTTGGACGCCCGGATCGCACCGGCCGAGGCGCAGGTGTGCCAGTCATTCATCGTCGTGTTGAAGTGGAGGCCCGGATCGGCCGATGCCCAGGCGGCATAGCCGATCTTTTCCCACAGATCCCTGGCCTTCAGCGTCTTCAGCACCTTGCCGTCCTTGCGTGCGGTGAGGTGCCAGTCGGCGTCCTCTTCGACGGCGCGCAGGAAATCGTCCTTCAGCGAGACCGAATTGTTGGAGTTCTGGCCCGAAACGGTGAGGTAGGCATCCGAATCCCAGTCGGTGTCGTAGGTCTTGAACGACATCGAGGTGTAGCCCTGCTTGGCGAACTGGATGACGCGATAGATGTAGTTCTCCGGCACCCCGTCCTTCTTGGCCAGCTTGATCTCGCGCTTCAGCGCGGTGTTGATCGCCGGGTCGAAGCAATCGTCGTCCTGGCCTTCACAATTGATGCAGGCCTTCATGATCGCTTCGAGGTGCTTCTTCACGATCTTGGAGCCGGTGACCAGCGAGGCGACCTTCTGCTCCTCATTGACCTTCCAGTCGATGAATTCCTCGATATCGGGATGGTCGGCGTCGACGATGACCATCTTTGCGGCGCGGCGCGTCGTGCCGCCCGACTTGATGGCGCCCGCCGCGCGGTCGCCGATCTTCAGGAAGCTCATCAGGCCGGACGAGCGGCCGCCGCCGGACAGTTTTTCGCCCTCGCCGCGCAGGAACGAGAAGTTGGAGCCGGTGCCGGAGCCATATTTGAACAGGCGCGCTTCACGCACCCACAGGTCCATGATGCCGCCTTCGTTGACGAGATCGTCCTGCACGCCCTGGATGAAGCAGGCATGCGGCTGCGGATGCTCGTAGGAAGATTTCGACTTGGTCAGCTTGCCGGTGAACGGGTCGACATAGAAGTGGCCCTGGCTCGGGCCGTCGATGCCATAGGCCCAGTGCAGGCCGGTGTTGAACCATTGCGGCGAGTTCGGCGCGACGCGCTGGGTGGCCAGCATATAGGCAAGCTCGTCGCGGAAGGCGCGGGCGTCCTCCTCCGACTTGAAGTAGCCGCCCTTCCAGCCCCAATAGGTCCAGGTGCCGGCGAGGCGGTCGAAGACCTGGCGGGCGTCGATCTCGGAGCCGTAGCGCTCGGCTTCGGGCAGCTTTGCCAGTTCGGCCTCGTCGGCGACGGAGCGCCACAGGAAGGAGGGGACGTCGTTCTCCTCGACCTTCTTCAGTCGCGCGGGCACGCCGGCCTTGCGGAAATATTTCTGCGCCAGGATGTCGGCGGCAACCTGGCTGAACTGCGCCGGCACATCGATATTGTCCAAGCGGAACACCACCGAGCCATCCGGATTCTTGATCTCCGAAAGCGCCTTGCGGAATTCGATCTCCGCATAAGCCGACTGCCCCTGCTTGGTGAAACGACGCTCGATGCGCATTGGTCCTATCCTTTGTGTCTACATATAGCGCTTTTCCCAGGGGATTTCTGCCCCTTTCTGAAACGCGCATGTCCGCCGTCTGCCGGCGTTCGAAAAACGGCCGGCTCCTTTTCACAGCCTCCGCCCGCCCTGCTGGTCGAACTCCTTGCGAAGTAGCCGTCCAACGCGCCGACGAACCCTGCGGATCCCTCAAGACTGAAACTTTTTTGCGACTCCCTCAATCGAGGGAACTTCACACTATCTAGCGTCGAACCTACCTGCAAACACTAAATATAGTGTTAACAGACAATTTATTCCAGTCCGACATTTTTCCCTTTCGCCCCCAAAGACCCCACAATTGCAACGCTTCCGCCAGCCTCGTAACCAGGCGGAAATGCGGCCAAAACGCACATAATCCGGGAAAAAGACCGGGCTCAGAACTTTCCGGTCGCGCTCTCAACAGGAGCGCATGGCCTATAAAAGGCGACTCGTTTTGCGCCGTCAAGGATTCGTTTGCGTAGCTTTTATGACCCCAACATCTTGTGTGTCACACATGTGGATAACGGGGATAGAAAGTGACGCGGAGGGTTTCGATTTTTACCCGCGCGATGCGCGGCCGGCGCGCCTACGTCTTGCTCAGGAGAATTGGTGCGGGTCGGCACAGAAATAGGCGATGATCTGGCAAAGGTCCGGCTCATTGACCATGCGCACGGCCTCGGCGCAGCTGACCCATTTGCGGGTGCGTGAGCGCTTTTCCTTCCACCGGTCGGCGATCTTGTCGACCTGCAGCGGAAACACCAGGACTTCGCAAGGCACTTCCTCGCCTGAAGCCAATGCCTTGGCATAGAAGTAGCGGCCGGCTTCGTGGTGGGAGATCGTGCCGCGCAGTCCGGCTTCCTCGCCGGCCTCGCGTGCCGCCGCTTCGCAAAGCAGTTCCTTGGCCTCAGGCCAGCCCTTGGGAAGCACCCAGCGGCCGGTATCGCGGCTGGTGATCAGCATGATCTCGATGCCATGCTTGGTATCGCGCCAGGGCAGTGCTGCAACCTGCAGGCGGCACGGCGCTGTGCCGAAGAGCCGCTGGACCCTTTCGGCCAAATGGTTGTGCGTTGCTGGCGTCGTCAACATCGGAGAAGCTTGCCCCAGCCTCCAGAATCATCTGCCGTCTCGTGAATCTTACGGCTAATCATGGGCAATAAAAGTAAAAAACCTCATACGCACTGGTTAACCACGCCAAGAGGCGTCGATTCAGGAAATATCGTGCGCCGCGGCATGCTTTCAAGAAGTGGTCGCCGGCAAGAAGTGCTCGCCTGGCTGTTCCAGGAGAAAAGCAGTTGCCGCGAATCAGCCGACGTGGTCGTCGGCGATCGGCTTCTGGTAGGTGAAGCCCATGTCCCACGGAAAATAGATCCAGGTGTCCTGGCTGACCTCGGTGACGAAGGTGTCGACCAGCGGCCTGCCTTTCGGCTTGGCATAGACGGTGGCGAAATGCGCCTTGGGCATCATGGCGCGCACGATGCCCGCGGTCTTGCCGGTGTCTGTGAGGTCGTCGATGATCAGCACGCCGGCGCCGTCATCGGCGAGCAGTGCCGGCGTGACCTCCTTCAGCACCTGCAGCTGCCCCTGGCTGGCGTAGTCGTGATAGGAGGCGACGCAAACCGTCTCGATGACCCGGATCCCTAGCTCACGCGAGATGATGGCGGCCGGAACCAGGCCGCCGCGTGTGATGCAGACGATCGCTTTCCATTGGCCTTTGTTGGCGCCGGCAAGCCGCCAGGCGAGCGCACGCGCATCGCGGTGGAACTGATCCCACGAGACGGGAAAGGCCTTTTCGGGAAGGGACATTTTTCTGCGCACTCCGCAGCGCGCGAGATCGCGCGCAGACACTTGAGGGAATGCGCGCGGAATTAACTGGAAAGCCTAGGTGTTGGCAAGTGGCGCAACCTCCAGTCCGATCGGCACAGCCACTTCCGGCGTCAGCACAGAAGTCGCGGCCGCGATCGCCCGCTTCACATCTTGCTCGCTGGTGCGCCAGTTAACCACGCTGACGCGCATGGCGCGGTGATTGCGCCAGGTCGTGCCGGAGAAGAAGGCTTCGCCTGTGGCATTGATTTTTTGAATCGTTTCGTCGGTAAAAGCATCATTTTCCGCAGGTGAAGCGCCAGGCCGAGCGAACCTGAGCAGGCCTTGATTGAGCGTTGGCCTCGCAAGGATCTCGGCGCCCGGTAGTTCGCCTATCCCCTCGACGATGTTGGCGCAATGCGCGCAGCAGCGATCAACCAAAGCCTCCATGCCGCTGCGGCCGAGTTGCTTGAGGGCAGCATAGACGGGAACGCCACGCGCGCGGCGAGAGTATTCTGGGTTCCAGTCTGACTGGTCCCGCGCAATTGAGGTTGGCGCGACATAGGATGCGCTCGATGTCATAGCTGTGCGATGTGCTTCCCGGTCTGCGATGATGGCGATACCGCAATCGAAAGGAACATTCAGCCATTTGTGGCCGTCGGTCGCCCAGCTATCCGCCAGTTCCACGCCGTCCAGCAGGTGGCGGTACGTTCGGCTGGCGCGTGCGAATAGGCCGAAGGCACCGTCGATGTGAACCCAGGCGCCGGCTGAATGCGCCATCGATATCAACTCCCTGAACGCGTCACAGGCGCCGATGTTCAAGTCGGCAGCATTCAGCACCAGCATGGTCGGTGTGGAACTGTCGGAAAGCGCGCCGTCGAGAACCGCAGGAGAGACGCGTCCATCCCCGTCCGTTTTCAACTGATCAATAGCCTTGCGGCCGATCCCCAGAAAGCGCACCGCGCGGTCTACGGTGACGTGTCGCTGGTCGCTCGTCAGCACCCTGATCCCCGGCGCGCCAATCAGCCCGTCCTCTTCCACGTTCCAGCCGACGCGCCTCAGCAGCGCCGCGCGTGCAGCCGCAAGGCTGGTCATATGCGCCATTTGGCAACCGCTGGTGAACGCAAAAGAGGCGTCTCGCGGCAGGTCGAGCAACTCCTTGATCCATTCGCCGGCTGTTTCCTCGATCACGGCGGAGGCCGGACTGGAGGCATAGACGGTCGCGTTCTGATCCCAGGTGGTTACCAGCCAGTCGGCCGCCAGTGCGGATTCCAGGCCGCCGCCAATCACCCAGGCAAAGAAGCGTCCGCCTGCGCTGCCATGCATCCCGGGGCCGGCATCCCTGGCAAGTGCTTGAACCACTTCCTCTGCACTGCTGCCTTCGTATGGCAGTGGGCCGGCAAAAGACCGTTTGAGATCCATAAGACTGGCCGTTGCAGCCACCGAACGTTCATCCAATCCGTCGATCCAGGCTCGTGCTGCACGGTAGGCAAGATCTAGCGCCGTGTTCATTGAGTGGGTTCCTCAAGCGGTGTATTTGCCCATGCCCAGACGCAGCTAGCCGGTCACCATGCCGGCTGTGCAATTGGTTTTACTCAGTTTGGCCAAGGCTGATTGCTCCGACAAACGAAAAGGACTTACACTCGACATCAACGAAATTGGCGAATTGGGGCTTGCCACTCATGCCGAACCACGCACGCTTTGGGCCGGATTCGGGCGTTCTGTTGGGGCTGGACAACTCTCTCCTGCGTACTCTGATGGCGGTTGTCGACACAGGCAGCTTCGTCGGTGCTGCCCGAACAGTGCACCGGACGCCATCTGCCATCAGCATGCAAATGAAACGGCTTGAAACGCAGATCAGACAGCCGATCTTTGTGCATCAAGGGCGCTCGATAATGTTGACGCCAGCAGGTGAAGCGCTTCTGACCTACGCGCGGCGCGCTCTTGGAATCGCCGAAGAGGCGATAGTGCGATTCAATCGCCTGTCGCAGGGACGCGCTGTGCGGCTGGGAATGACGGACGAATATGCAGTTGCGTTCCTTCCCTCGGTTCTCGCCAGCTATACAGCGGCCTATCCGTTGGTGGAGATCAGCGTGACGTGTCGCACAAGCAGCACGATGTCGCGGATGCTGGATGAGGGCGAACTGGATGTCGCACTGGTGACGGCTGGCGCGACGGGTCGAACTGGATCGCCCGACACGGCCATCCATAGAGATCGGCTTGTGTGGGCAGGCCTTGCGCATGGAACCGCCCATCTCCGTCGTCCGCTGGCTGTCGCCGCAGGTCCAGCGAGTTGCATTTGGCGGAAGTCAGCCATCGACGCGCTCGACGCAGCCGGCATCTCTTATCAGATCGCTTGTACAAGTGAGAATCTCGCGGGCCAGCTTGCGTTGGTGGTGGCGGGGCTGGCAGTCGCGCCGTTACCGATTGCAACCTTATCGGGAGAACTGGTGCCGTTTGGGCCTGAGCAAGGCCTTCCGTCGATTGGTTACTATGACGTGGCCTTGCGGCGCAGCCCTCATGCGCCCGATGACCTGACTTCCACCGTCGTTGACCATGTCGGGGCGTATTTCGCCGCGCGCCAGAGTTCTTGATCTACGCTTCTTACCGCGACAGGAAAGCTGCCACCGGCACCGTGCGCAGCACCGTGCGCGTGACCCCGCCGAACAGAAGCTGGCGCAGCCAGGAATGGCTGTAGGCGCCAAGCACGAGCAGGTCGGCGCCGGTTTCGGCAATCCTGGTCTGGATCACGTCGTCGACCGAATGGCCGCCCGATTGCAGCACCGAGACGCTGACCGTGGCGCCATGTCTGGACAGGGCGGCGGCGATTTCGGCGCCGGCCGCCTCGGGAGCCGCGTCAAGCGTATCCGGCGGGTCGATGACGACAATATCCGTCTTCTCGGCCTCGATGATGAAGGGCAGGGCGTCGAAGGCGGCGCGCGCGGCTTCCTTGCTGCCGTTCCAGGCGAGCAGCACATGCTTGAAGCTGGTGACGAGCGGGCCCGAATGGGGCACGACCAGCACCGGCCGGCCGGCGTCGTAGACCAGCGTGTCGACGTCGGCGCTCGGATCGCCGCCGGACTCGCGCTGCGCGGCGATGATCAGATCCGCGGTGCGAACGGTTGGGATGCCGGTCAGCGCGCTATCTCCGGAAAAGCTCTCGAGGCTGCGCCACTCGAAAGACAGGCCGGAATCTTCGATATGCCTGAGGAAAACCGCCCGCAATTTTTCAGCACGCTCCTTGTTCATGTCGGCTGAAACCTGCAGGAACTCGGTGTCGGGAAAGCCGGTGGCCGAGGTGTAGGGGACGGGAAGCGCTTCGGCATGAATGCCGATGAGATGGCTCTGGAACTTATCGGCAAGCGGAATGGCGCATTCGAGCACGCGCTCCGCATCCTGTTCGTTCTGCAGTATGGCGACGATGGTCTTGAATCGCATGGTAATCCCTCATTTTACGGCGATCGAAACTCGCCCGCGAGAAACGTTACAGCACCATGCTTGGTTCCGGCCTAATGCATGTCGCCCAAAAGCATGCCCTCGGGCGTGAACCGAGGGTGCGCAGCGGTTTTGGGATAACGACATGCATAAAAACAAGAACCTAAAGAGCGTCGCATGGATCCTCTCAGACGCGACGCGCTATAGATCAACTGACCGCGCTGGCGAGGCCTGCGACCATCGCCTCGACATCGGCGCGGGCGGCGTCCAGCGCTTCCTGGCTGCGGGCACGCACGACCAGCTCCGTCCAGAACTTGCCGTCGCCATATTTCGGATAGGACCCGATGATTGTATCCGGATGCGCCTTCTGAATGTCGCCCAGCGGTCCGCCGACCAGCCCTTCGCCGAACGGACAGTGCACCGTGGCCGACAGCATAATTGAGCCGGCCTTCAGCGTCGGCACCACATTGTCGAGCATCGCCTGGAAAATCGACGGCACGCCGGCCATGACATGGACGTTGCCAATACGAAAGCCCGGCGCGATGGACACAGGATTGTCGATATGGTCGGCACCGCGCGGCATCCGCGCCATGCGCTTGCGCGCCTCGGTGTATTCGATGCCGCGCGCGGCGTAGCTCGCTTCCAGCATGGCATAGGCTTTGGCGTCGTATTCGCAGGGCACGCCGAAGGCCTTGGAGATCGCGTCCGCGGTGATGTCGTCATGCGTGGGGCCGATGCCGCCGGTCGTGAAGACATAGGTGTAGCGGGCACGCACGGCATTCACCGCGGCGATGATCTCGTCTTCCTCGTCGGGAACGATGCGCACCTCCTTCAGGTCGATGCCGATCGCCGTCATGATATCGGCGAGGTGGCCGATATTCTTGTCCTTGGTGCGGCCGGACAGAATCTCGTCGCCGATGACGAGCATGGCGGCGGTGACGATTTCGGGCATGGGAGGCTCCGGCAAAAGGTCACCTGAGGCAGACAGGATCGCCTCAGGTAGAGAGGGTCGCCTGAGATAGCGCGGCGGATGGCCGGCGGCAATGCCGTCCGAACGACGGATCCACCTGTGCCATCTCCCTTGAGCGCGCGTTCGCAGGCTGATCTCGACAGGCGGGCACGTCGCCGATCTCGCGTTGCTCAAAACTGCCGAAGCATCCCAAACCTCTTCACGCACTGGTCACAAAAAGGTGTCGAAGCTTGCGCGCCTTAACGACCTTTTCATCGGAACTTCGAGCCGGCTGATGGATTCTTTGGCGGTCGCACGAAGTCGACATCTGCAACCACATGGAATGGTGTAGTCTCTTTATGCTTACCAAAATTCTCGCAGCCTCGGTCTTCACGATTGGCCTCGCCACGTCCGCAATGGCGCAATCGTCGGATGTTTTATCCAATAGCCCAGCTCCCACGAACCCAGTTCCCACCAACGAAGAGCGGATGACCGCTGATCCCAGCGCCACCGGCAGCATCAATGGCGACGCCTCGGGTCTGAACATCCAGGGCAACCCCGGCCCGGTTGGACCTTGCGCCTCAAACTCGCCAGGACCCGACGCCAACGCCCGAATGAACGTCAACGATCAGTACTGCGGCAAGTAATCAGCCCACGACCGGACCGGCCGGCAGGATGCTCTTCAACGGGCATCCGCGGCCGCCGGGACCGAGGCAGCGCGCTATTCCTTCACCGCGCCAGTCATCGACGAAACGTAATGCTCGACAAAGAACGAATAGAGCACGACCACCGGCAGGGAGCCGATCAGCGCTCCGGCCATCAGCGCTCCCCACTCATAGACGTCGGAGCGGACAAGCTCCGTGAGCACCCCGACCGGCACAGTCTTGTTTTCGGACGACTGGATGAACGTCAGGGCGTAGATGAATTCGTTCCATGACAGGGTGAATGCGAATATCCCGGCCGAAATCAGTCCGGGCACCGACAGCGGCAGCACGATCTTGGTGAGGATCTGCCACCGGCTCGCCCCGTCAATGAGCGCGCATTCTTCCAGTTCGAACGGGATGGAGCGGAAGTAGCCCATCAGCAGCCACGTGCAGAAGGGCACCAAGAAGGTCGGGTAGGTGAGGATGAGCGCGAAGGGCGTGTCGTAAAGCCCAAGGTTGAACACCATCACCGACAGCGGGATGAACAGGATCGAGGGCGGCACGAGATAGGCGAGGAAGACCGCGAGGCCGACCTGCCGCGCCCCTGAAAACCTCAGCCGCTCGATCGCATAGGCAGCGAACACCGCAGCCAGCAGCGACAGGAATGTGGCGGCGGTGGAGATGATGATCGTGTTGAGCAGCCAGCCCGGATAGGACGTGTCGAACAAAAGATAGCGGATGTGCTCCAAGGTCGGATGCACAACCCAGAACGGGTTGAAATTGGCGTAGTCGGTCATCTCGAGATTGGGCTTAACCGCAGTGATCGTCATCCAGTAGAACGGGAACAGCAGCACGATCACGAACACCAGCAACGGCAGATAGACCGTCACCACGCGCCGCGGCAGGCTCTGAAGGTAGCCCATGCCGCCTTCGTCGAGTTCCGGACGTTTCGTCTTCTTGGTCGTGGCCATGTCAGTCTCCGCCGCCCTGCTGCCATTTGCGGCGTTGCAAGCCGAAATAGCTGAACAGGATCGCCGCCAGCAGGAACGGGATCATGGCGACCGCAATCGCGGCGCCCTCGCCAAGCTGGCCCCCCGAAATGCCGCGTTGAAAGGACAGTGTCGCCATCAGATGGGTGGCATTCACCGGTCCGCCACGGGTCAGCACATAGATCAGCTGGAAATCGGTGAAGGTGAACAGCACCGAAAACGTCATGGTGATGGCGATGATCGGCGTCAGCAGCGGCAGCGTCACAAAGCGGAACAATTGCCAGCGGCTGGCGCCATCGAGCGTGGCGGCCTCGTAAAGCGACTGGGGAATCGTCTGCAGGCCGGCAAGCAGCGTGATGGCGACGAACGGAATGCCGCGCCAGACATTGGCCGCGATAACCGAAGCGCGCGCGTTCTCCGGGTCGCCGAGGAAATTGATGCGATGGTCGATCAGGCCCATTTCCATAAGCGCCCAGGACAGGATGGAGAACTGCGAATCGTAGATCCACCAGAAGGCGATGGCCGACAGCACCGTCGGCACCACCCACGGCAACAGCACGATGGCGCGGAAGAACGATTTGAAGGGAAGATTTTGATTGAGGATAAGCGCCAGCCAGAGGCCGAGCACGAACTTCAGGATCGAGGCGCTTATCGTGTAGAGCAAGGTGTTGAAGACGGAGAGCCAGAAGACGGCGTCATCCCACAGATATTGATAGTTTTCGGTGCCTATGAAGATACCGGGGCGGCCGATGCGGGCATCGGTGAAGCCGAGCCAGACGCCGAGCCCGAGCGGATAGGTCAGGAAGACCAGCAGCAGCGCTGCCGCCGGTAGCATGAAGCCGAAGCCAAGCGCGTTCCGGCTGTCGGCCAAGAGCGACAGGCTCCGCGACAGGATCGACGGACGCGGCTGAACGGCAGCGGACGACACGGCCATGGGACGGCTCCTCATAAGGTCTGGTGGCATGGTGGCCTGAGTGGCCGCCACGCGATTTCAGGAACCAGACCGGGCAGCGCGGTTGCGGCTGCCCGGCTCGGCTGTGATCAAACGCGATAGTACCGGTTTGCGCGCTTCTCCGCCTCTTCCATCGCCTCCTGGGCCGTCGCCTGGCCCGTCACGGCCTTGGCGAACATGTCCACCAGGACATAGTCGGCCATGGTCGCCGCCGAGGCATAGCCGAGCGGCCCGGCATAGCCATTGGGACGCAGCGTCGCCGAGGCCTTGGCGTAAGCGGCATTGTTCGGGTCGGCCGTCCACACCGGATTGTTGTCGAAGGCTTTGAGCGTCTGGCAGCAATAGCCGGCCGAGGAGGTGATCCACTCCGCCATCTGCTGCTCCTCGAACATGAACTGCAGATAGGCTTTGGCCGCGTTGGGGTAGGGTGTGTAGTCGAAGATCACGGCCGTGGTCACCTGGAACAACTCGACCGATTTTCCGACCGGACCGATCGGCAGGCTGGTCGTGCGCATGTCCTTGGCGATTTCAGCCAGTTTCGGATCATTGTCCTTGTTGGTCTTGGCCGTGTTATACACGGAAATGCCATTGGCGATGACGCCCAGTTCGCCGGCCAGGAAGGCGCGGTTGTTGTTCACGTCGAGCCAGCTTTCGGTGCCGGGGATGAATGTCTTGTAGAGTTCCTGCGCGTATTCGATCGCCTTGAGGGTCTCGGGGCTGTTGATCGCCACCTTTCCGCTCTCGTCGACCATCTGGCCGCCGTGGCTCCACAGCAGCCAGTGAGCGTAGTTGTTGCCGTCGCCAACGCCATGGCCGTGCGTGAAGCCGGCCGGATGTCCCTTCGCCTGCAAGGCCTTGCAAAGCTCGAGGAAGCCTGCGGTGTCCTTCGGAAACTCCGAGAAGCCAGCCTCCTTCACCCAGCTTTCCCGGTAGACGATGGCATTGCCGATGGTTGCCAGAGGCAGGCCGAGGAATTTTCCCTCCCGCGTCGCATATTGCTTTGGCCCGTCGTGCCAGCCGCCGTATTTCGAGCCCAGATACTCACCCAGTTCCGTGACGTCGTGCAGCTTGTCGGGGTACTGGTGCGGGTCGTCGAACCAGACCAACATGAGATCTGGACCGGAGCCGACATTGGCGGCGACCGCCGCCTTGGGGCGAATGTCCTCCCAGCTTTCCTTGTCGACGCGAACCTCGACGCCTGTCGCCTCGGTGAACCGCTTGGTGTTGGCCAGCCATTG
>NZ_RZTI01000147.1:0-14165 GCF_003997275.1 Mesorhizobium sp. M6A.T.Ce.TU.002.03.1.1 | reverse complement strand
CTCCCCTACTCCCTTATTCCCCTATTCCCCTACTCCCGTTCGGACGGGAACGTCTCCGGCGTCACGCCGTTGTTCGGACGTTATGGAGATACGCGGATTCCTGTTGTTCTGGTCCATCTTGGCCGCTGTCGTCGCGGCGCTCAGCCTTGGACCATCCTTCGCCCATGTCCTGGAATCGGCTCCTCGGCTGAAGTGGCCGCCTTCTCTCTGGCGCGAGACGACTGTCTTCAACGCCCAGTTCCAGCTGTTTGCCGTGATTGGCGCGCCGCTTGATGTGGCAGCGATCGCCTGCCCGGCACTTCTCGCATGGATGCTGCGCAACGACCGTCCGGCGTTCTGGTTCGCCTTGGCCGCCGCCGTGCTCTTTGCTATGTCTCTTGCGACGTGGTCTGCTCTCGTCAAACCGGCGAACGATGTTTTAGCCACCTGGGCACCTGGACCGATCCCGGAAAATTTCGAAGCGATCCGGCGGCGCTGGGAAACCGGCCATATGATCGTCGCCGGCTTCAAGGCCGTCGGTTTCGTATCGTTGGTTGTCGCCCTGCTTTGGATCAAGCGCGGCTGATCGTTTCGGAAATCTCCAGCGACCGCGTTTGTTGCACCGGTGAATGTGCTGTGGCAGAAGCGGGCCAAGTCGCCCCGGAGATGCTCTTTTTGAAACCTTTTCGCGACAAACGCCGCGACAGCCGCTCGCATCAGCCCGCAAAGGGCGGGGCGGAACAGCCGCGCGGAACCGGCACAAAACCGGACGACCGGTCTGTTCCGAAGCCCACGCCGCGCGTCCTTTCGCTTCGCGACGGCGCCCTGCCGGTCGAACACCTGCCGCTGATCCTCGAAGTGGCGCCCAACGCCGACTATGCGCTTCTCGACAGCGGCGCCGGGCAAAAGCTCGAGCAGTACGGCCCCTATCGCATCGTCCGGCCCGAAGGCCAGGCGATCTGGCAAAAAGCGTTGCCGGCCAAGGACTGGGACCGCGCCGACGCCATTTTCACCGGCGACACCGACGAGGAAGGCATCGGCCGCTGGCGCTTCCCGAGGACGCCGCTCGGCGAGACCTGGCCGATGAAGCATGACGGCATCGATTATCTCGGCCGCTTCACCTCGTTTCGCCATGTCGGCGTGTTCCCCGAGCAGGCCTCGCACTGGGACCACATGGCCGGGCTGATCGCGGCGGCGAAGCGACCGGTCAAGGTGCTGAATCTGTTCGGCTATACCGGCCTTGCCTCACTGGTGGCGGCGCGTGCCGGCGCCGAGGTGACCCATGTCGATGCGTCCAAGAAGGCGATCGGCTGGGCCAGGGAGAACCAGGAGATGGCGGGCCTGTCGCAAAAGCCGATCCGCTGGATCGTCGACGATGCCATGAAATTCGCTGAGCGAGAGGAGCGCCGCGGCAGCCGCTACGACATCGTCCTGTTCGATCCGCCCGCCTATGGCCGTGGCCCCAAGGGCGAGGTCTGGCAGTTGTTCGAGGATCTGCCTGATCTGACCGACCTCTGCCGCTCGATCCTGACGCCGAAGCCGATTGCTGTGGTGCTGACCGCCTATTCGATCCGCGCTTCCTTCTTCGCCATCCATGCCTTGATGCGCGACACTTTCGCAGGCATGGGCGGCACGGTCGAATCCGGCGAGCTGATCATCCGCGAGAAATCCGCCGGCCGGGCGCTGTCGACCTCGCTGTTCTCGCGCTGGGTGGCCTGACAATGAGCGAGCGGCATGCAGGCGCGCCCGGACAGGTGAAAGAGGTCACCAGCCTCGCCAACCCGCTGGTCAAGGACATCAAGGCGCTGGCGCTGAAGAAATTCCGCGACCAGCAGAACGCCTTCATGGCCGAGGGGCTGAAGCTGGTCATCGACGCGCTCGACCTCGGCTGGGCGATCCGGACGCTGGTCTTCGCCAAGGCCGGACGCGGCAATGCGGCAGTCGAAAAGGTCGCGGCGCGCACGGTCGCCGCCGGCGGCACCGTGCTCGAAGTTTCGGAAAAAGTGCTCGTCGCCATCACCCGTCGCGACAACCCGCAAATGGTGGTCGGCGTCTTTTCGCAGAAGTTCCTGCCGCTGAAAGACATCCACGCTCAAGACAGCGATGTCTGGGTGGCGCTCGATCGCGTGCGCGATCCCGGCAATCTCGGCACCGTCATCCGCACCGTCGATGCCGTCGGCGCCAAGGGCATCATCCTGGTCGGCGAGACCACCGATCCTTTTTCCGTCGAAACCGTGCGCGCCACCATGGGCTCGATCTTCGCGGTGCCGGTCGCCAAGGCGACGCCGGAAACCTTCCTCGCGTGGCGAAAAAGCTTTCCTGGCCTCGTTGCCGGCACGCATCTGAAGGGTGCCGTTGACTACCGTTCGGTCGATTTTTCCCAAGGCCCGGTGCTGCTGATGATGGGCAACGAACAGCAGGGCCTGCCCGACAGCCTGGCCGAAAGCTGCGACAGGTTGCTGCGGATTCCACAGGCCGGCCGGGCCGATTCGCTCAATCTGGCGGTGGCCACCGGCGTCATGCTGTTCGAGATCCGGCGCGGCGCGCTGAAACTTGCCCCGGAGGACGCCAAACCGTGACATCCCAAATGGTGACATCCCAAACGGCAAAATCGTGGTTCCCCTACGTCCTGCTGGTCGCCGCCGCGGTAGCGCTCGACCAGTGGGTGAAATACCTGGTCGAGACCGGTCTCGCCTTTCAGGAAAAGGTCGATCTTGTGCCATTCCTGGCATTGTATCGCACCTACAACACCGGCATTGCCTTCTCGATGTTTTCGTCCTTCGGCGACACCGGCCTGGTGGTCATCGCCACTTTCGTCGTCGCTTTCGTGCTCTATCTCGCGGCCCGCACTCCGCCCGGCCACGTGCTGACCCGCATCGGCTTTGCGCTGATCGTCGGCGGCGCGCTCGGCAATCTGTTCGACCGCGCTACCTATGGTCACGTGATCGACTACATCCTGTTCCACACCCCGGTATGGTCCTTCGCCATCTTCAACCTCGCCGACGCCTTCATCGCGGTCGGCGCGGTGCTGGTCGTCTTCGACGAACTCATCGGTTGGCGGCGCGAGGCCAAGGCCTCAAACGATTGACCTGGCCTTCCGTCGCCATACAGTGCCCATTCGAAAAGCCCGAGGAGAAGACATGCCCGAAACCTTCAAAGCCATCCTCGTTTCGCGCGACGCCGAGAAGAAACAGTTGGTCGTGGTGACCGACCTCACCGAAGCCGACCTGATGGAAGGCGATGTCACCGTCGCCGTCGAGGCGACGACGGTGAACTACAAGGATGGCCTCGCCATATCAGGCAAGGCCCCGGTGATCCGCCGTTGGCCGCTGGTGCCGGGCATCGATTTCGCCGGCACCGTCATCTCGTCCTCCCATGCCGACTGGCGCAAGGGGGACAAGGTCATATTGAACGGCTGGGGCGTCGGCGAAACGCATTTTGGCGCCTATGCCGAGCGCGCCCGTGTCAAGGGCGACTGGCTGGTGCCGCTGCCTCAGGGCATGAGCCCGCATGATGCCATGGCGATCGGCACCGCCGGCTACACCGCTATGCTTTGCGTCATCGCTCTGGAACGGCACGGAATCGTGCCCGATCGCGGCCCGGTGGTGGTGACGGGCGCGGCCGGCGGCGTCGGCTCGGTCGCGGTCTCGATCCTGTCCAGCCTCGGCTATCACGTTATCGCCTCGACCGGCCGCAGCGCTGAAAGCCCCTATCTGATCGACCTGGGTGCTGCGGAAGTGATTTCGCGCGAAGAGCTTGCCCAGCCGGCAAAGCCGCTCGCCAAGGAACGCTGGGCCGGCGGCGTCGATGCGGTCGGCAGTCATACGCTGGCCAACGTCCTTTCGATGACCTCCTATGGCGGCGCCGTCGCCGCCTGCGGCTTGGCCGGCGGCATGGATCTACCGGCGAGCGTCGCCCCGTTCATCCTGCGCGGCGTTTGTCTGCTCGGCATCGATTCGGTGATGGCGCCAAAAGCGGTCCGCATGGAGGCGTGGCGCCGCATCGGCACGGACCTCGACCTCCAGAAACTCGCCAGCCTGTCCACGACCATTGGCTTCGACGGCATCATCGACGCCGCGCACGACATCGTCGACGGCAAGATCCGTGGCCGCGTGGTGGTGGACATGTGAGTTCTGTCGTCTGCCGTTTTTGCAAGAAAGGAAGGCAAAAACCGCGCGACCGATAAAATTCGAACGATCGGCCGCAATTTTCCATAATCTCTGTCTGGCAAGGATTTCGCATGGTCACGGAATCCGGCATCAGAGAAACGGAGAGCGCCGAAAGCGCCGATGGGATCGGCCCGGAGGCGCCAAGGCGGCAGCATATTGCAGCGCCGCCACTAGCGCCCGAACTGCCCGCTGCCAATCGTGAAGGCCTGCCGTTCCTGACGCTCGTCGCCATCGTCGTGCTGGCAGGCCTGTCGCATCTGACCGGAGCGCCGATCTTCATCACCGTCGGGCTTTTGGCGACTGGCATGGCCGGTCTTGCCGTGCATTTGCGTGCCAGGCGCACGGATCGTCGCGCCGTTGCCCTCCTTGGCGAGACCGCAGCTCGCAGCCGCGCCGAGGTCGAGACCCTGGCCGACCGCATGTGGGAGATGCAGGAGAGCGAGGAACGCTTTCGCGGGCTGATCGACGCGCTTGGCGATCTCGTCGTCCACCGCGACCGTGACGGCCACATCGTCTATGCCAACAAGGTTTTCGCCGATCTTGTCGGAAGCGACCAGCGCGACCTTGCCGGCAGGACTCTGGCCGAGCTCGGCATCGACGTCGGCATCGTTCCCGATGCCGCCTTTTCCGACCACGAATGCCTGAGTTCCACCGACGTCGCCATTAACATGCCGAGCGGCCCGCGCTGGTTCTCATGGATCGAACTGTCCGTGCGCGACAAGGAGAGCGGCGCCGTCTCGCATCGCGCCATCGCCCGCGACATTACCGCCCGCAAGCACGCAGAATCGTCGCTGATCACCGCCCGTGAGCGAGCCGAATATGCGAGCCAGGCCAAATCGCGCTTCCTCGCCACCGTCAGCCACGAGATCCGCACGCCGATGAACGGCATCATGGGCATGGCCAGGCTGCTGGCGGACACCAATCTCTCGCCTGAACAACGGACCTATGTCGGCGCCGTATCGACCTCGGCCAGCGCGCTGCTGGCGCTGATCGAGGATCTGCTCGACTATTCCAAGATCGAGGCTGGCCGCTTCGATCCCGAACCGCAGCCAATGTCCGTGCGCGAGATCGCCGACAACATCATCGAGCTCCTAGCGGCGCGCGCCTTCGCCAAGAATATCGGCGTTGGCTGCCATGTCGAGCCCGACGTGCCGCAAATGATATCAGCCGATCCGGGAAGAGTCAGGCAGGTGCTGCTCAACCTGATCGGCAATGCCATCAAGTTCACCGACAGCGGCGGCGTGCTGGTGACCGTCGCCCGTGCCCGCACCGAAACCACCGATCGCATACGCTTCAGCGTCACCGACACCGGTCCCGGCCTCGGCGAGGACGACCTAGAGCGCATTTTCGAGGAATTCGAACAGGTCGATGGCTCGTCAACCCGCGCGCACGGTGGCGCCGGTCTCGGTCTTGCCATCTCCAAGCGCCTGGTGACCGCCATGGGCGGCACGATTTCGGTGTCGAGCCGGCTCGGCCAAGGTTCCGAATTCGTTTTCGAAATCCCCGTAATATCGGCCATCGAAGCACCGCAGATGCGCCAGAATGCGCTGTCTGGCCGGCGCGCCGTGATCCTGTCGAAGAACGCCATCGAGGCCGACGCCATCGCTCGCACCATCCGCGCCAATGGCGGCATGGTCGATCTGGCCGCGACCGCCGCCCAGGCAGAACCCTTCGCCGAAGGCTGCGACGTGCTTCTGGTCGACGCGGCCATGGAGGACAGCGACGGCAGGTTGCTCAAGCGCCTTCGCCAGAGCGGCTTTGCCGATTGCGAGGCGATCACGCTGATCGCACCGACCGATCGCGGCATGTTGGGCGAGTTCCGCGCCAGCGGCTACTCCACCTTCCTGGCAAGGCCGGTGCGTGGCGAGACGTTGCTGCGCGTGCTTTTGACCAGCAGCGTACCCGCCCTCACCCAGCCACAGGCGGAAAAGCGCGGCGCGCCATCCGTCCGCGCCATCGCCGGCCGCCGGCAGGGCCTGTCCGTGCTGATCGCCGAGGACAACGACATCAACGCCATGCTTGCCCGGGCCACGCTGCTGAAGGCCGGGCACCGCGTGAAAGTGGTCGGCAACGGCAAGGCCGCCGTCGAGGCCGTCACTGGCACCGGCCACAAGCACCGCTTCGACGTGGTGCTGATGGACCTGCACATGCCTGTCATGGACGGGCTGGACGCCATCGCCGCAATCCGCCGCCACGAGGAGGAAACCGCCGTGCCGCCGGTCCCGATCATGGTGCTGTCGGCGGATAGTCAGGAAAAGACCCGCCACGCCGTGCTTGCCCATGGCGCCAGCGGCTTCGTCACCAAGCCGCTCGACCCCGACGCGCTTGTCCATGCGGTCGAAGGCCAGGTGGCGGCGTGATCCGCCGAGCTGTCCTACCAAGTTTCCCGGCGTAACATAGCCGGTTGAAGGATTACCCAGCCGACGAAGTATTGCCGGCAACGCCGTATCACGGTACTGTCACAATCCTGTTGCACCTACACCGTATCCCCGTGCCAAGAGGGATGGCTCGAAGGAGAATCACTCGTGCATACAGTTATGCCGGAATGTGACGCTCGGCCGAACGCCAGCGGTGCTTTGCTCACCGGGCGGAACGTCGATGCCGTCATAAAAGGCGAAGCGCTCGGCCGCATAGGCAACCTCGAAGTGCGGCTCGCCCGCAACGAGGCCGAGGTCGCTGCCGCGCAGGAAGTGCGCTACCGGGTTTTCTACGACGAGCTTGGCGCCAGGAAGAACCTGTTCCAGGCGCAGGACCGCCGCGATGCTGATCATTTCGATCCGCTTTGTGATCATTTGCTCGTCTTCGACACCTCGCTGTCGGGTCCCGAGCACCGCCGCATTGTCGGCACGTACCGCCTGCTGCGGCAGGAAATCGCGGCAGCGGCCGGCGGCTTCTATTCCGAGGGCGAGTTCGAGCTGACCAATCTTATCGCCCGTCACCCCGGCCAGCGTTTCCTCGAGCTCGGTCGCTCCTGCGTCTTGCCGGAATACCGCTCGAAGCGCACCATCGAGGCGCTCTGGCAAGGCATTTGGGCCTATATCAACCATTACGGCATCGGCGTGATGACCGGTTGCGCCTCTTTCCAAGGCACCGTGCCGGCGGCGCACGCCGAAGCGCTGACCTATCTCGCCAATAATTGCCGGACGAACTCGGCCTGGGACGTGCGCGCGGTCGCCGGCCGCTACTGTTCCATGGATTTAATGCCGATCGAGGCGGTCAACGCCAAGGCCGCGATCGCGGCTATGCCACCGCTGGTCAAGGGCTATCTGCGCGTCGGAGCGCGCATCGGCGACGGCTGCGTCATCGACCGCGAATTCTCGACGGTCGACGTGTTCGTGGTGATGCCGGTCAAGGAGATCGGCGCCCGCTACGTCAGCTATTATGGCGGGGAAGCCCAGCGCTTCGCGGCCTGAGTAGGGCAGTAGGAGAATAAGGCAGTAGGGGAGTAGGGGAGAGAAGGCAACGGCCGGAGTAGGCAATTGCTCTACTTTGCCGTGCGTAGCGTTATTCCCTACTCCCGTACTGCCCTATTCCCCTACTCCCCTAATTTAAGCATCCTTCTCAGCCTGCTCATTCACCGGCCCTGGCTCGACCGGCGCTTCACCAGCCACATGCTTGGGGCCTCCCTTGGCGACGCCGACCATGGCCGGCCGCAACACCCGCTCACCGATCGAATAGCCTGGCTGCACGACTTGGACCACCGTGTTGGCCGGCACCTCTGGATTGGGCACCTCGAACATCGCCTGGTGGAAATTCGGGTCGAATTTCTCGCCTTCCGGCTCGAGCTTCTTCACGCCGTGCCGCTCCAGCGCCGACAGCATAGCGCGCTCGGTGAGCTCGACGCCCTCGATCAGCGCCTTGAAGCCGGCATCACCCGACGCCTTGGTCTCAGCTGGGATCGCGTCCAGCGCGCGACGCAGATTGTCCGATACCGACAGCATGTCACGGGCGAAATTGGCAACGGCATAGGCACGCGCGTCGTGCACGTCGCGGGCGGTACGGCGGCGCAGATTCTCCATCTCGGCCGCGACGCGGAGCGCGCGGTCCTTCAACTCGTCGTTTTCCTTCAACAGCCGCACAAGCGCTTCGTAGTCGCCGTCGACGCTGCCTTCCGTGTGTTCGGTGGCAGCCCCGACCGTCTCGGCTTCATCGGGCGCGCGTTCGTCTTTTGCCTGGTCGCTCATCGCCGTTTCCCGTCATTTCGAATGATGTGGATTTTGTGCCCGATATCGAGGTTTGGCGGCCAAAAATCAAGGGGCAAGCGATACTGGAGGGGCCGCTCGCGCTTTGACGACGCATCATGAAGACCTTTCGATATTAATTCAAATTTTACTGTAACCGCTAGCTTTGCTTGCCAAGATGCTGCGATGGGGGAACCATTCGTCTGCTGGAAGAGTTTCGAAGCCGACACAGGATTTTGAGATGACGACCCGCAACAACGGCGACCGCAACAAGAATGGCGACCGCAATAATGATGAAAGACGTGAAAGGCTCGCGGCCGGCATCAGGCGCCAGTTCGGCACCGAGGCAACGATGGGCTTTCTGCGTGCGTTGCCGGCGTTTCGGATGGAGAACGATATTCCCGATCGTTTCAAGGAATTGCTCGACCGCCTGGACGGTATCGAGAGCAGCGTAGCCGCCGGTGGCCGCCGGCGGTAGACGAGCACATTCGCCTGTCGTCGCGTGCCGTCGGAACCAAGCATGCCCTTCCACATGCAGCCTCTTGCGCGTCGCGCGACAATTACGCGCAGTAACTTGGCGTGATCCCTGCCTTGCGGCGACGGTATGGTCCGTCTATGCTTCCTGATGAACATGATTTCCCCCGAAGCTGTGGCGAACAGCAAACGTGCCTGGTTGAAGATCCTGGCGCGCTACAAGACGCCTGACAGGCGGCGCAGCGCCGTCGAACTTGCCATCACACTTATCCCCTTTGCCACGCTGTGGGCCCTGTCCACGGCTGCCTATGCCCATGGTCATTGGTGGGGTCTGATCCTCATCCTACCGGCCGCCGGCTTTCTGGTGCGGATCTTCATGATCCAGCATGATTGCGGCCACGGCTCCTTCTTCGCCAACCGCACTGCCGACGACTGGATCGGCCGCGGGCTGGGCATCCTGACCTTGACCCCCTACGATTGCTGGCGACGCGCCCACGCAACCCATCACGCCAGCGCCGGCAATCTCGATGAGCGCGGCACGGGCGACATCAGGACGCTGACTGTTGCCGAATACCGGCAAATGTCCTGGCGGGGCCGCCTTGCCTATCGTCTCTATCGCCATCCGCTGGTCATGTTCGGCCTCGGCCCGATTTGGCTTTTCATCTTTGAGCAGCGACTGCCGGTCGGCATGATGCGAGGCGGCCTCACGCCCTGGATTTCCTCAATGGCCACCAATGTGGCCATCGCGGTTGCCGCCGCTGCCCTCATTTGGTTCGTCGGCCTCGAAGCGTTCCTGGTTGTCCATTTGCCCATCGTCGTCCTCGCCGGTTCCGCCGGCATCTGGCTGTTCTACGTCCAGCACCAGTTCGAAGAGACCGAGTGGGCGAAGGATTCCGAATGGGAATTCCAGCATGCGGCGCTGCACGGCTCGTCCTACTATGACCTGCCGCCGGTGCTGAACTGGTTCACCGGCAATATCGGCGTCCATCACGTGCATCACCTCTCCGCCAAGGTGCCGTGCTACCGGCTCCAGGAGGTCCTGAGGGACTATCCGGAACTGCGCGAAATCGGCCGCGTCACGCTTCTCGACAGCCTGCGCTGCGTCAAGCTCGCACTGTGGGACGAGAGCCGCAGCAAGCTGGTGTCGTTTCGCGAAGCGCGGATGACTGCATAAAACGCGCAGCCGCACCTAGAGCAATTCCAGGAAAAGTGCGTAGCGGTTTTCCGTCCGGAATTGCGTAAAAATAAATACTTAGAGCGGTTCGGCGATTCTATCAAAAGCTGAACCGCTCTAAGTGCGGCGGTTTTCCAAGAGCCGACTCAAGCCGCTTTGCGTTCGTCGCGCATCAGGATCTCGCCGTGGCCGGCGCAGGCGATCAGTCGGCGCGCACGCGCCGCCAGGAATATTTGGGGCCTTTGGCCTCCGGCTTCTCGGTCGGCTGATAGTACAGAGGCAGGCCGCCAGTGCGGCCGGCCTCGAGCCTTTTCAAGAGCACTGGATGCGACACCTCGAACTCATCGAAGCCGAGGCGCAGCATATGCGGTAGCTGATCGACCAGAACCTGCCCGGTGGCGCGGACCGCGCCCTCGAAACGGTGGCGGCTGCGCAGCAATTCGCCCTTGGAGAAAGACCGGCCGTCACTGAAAGCCGGGAAGGCCAACGCCACCAGCGATGTCTGGTCGAGCAGGTCGGCGATCTTTTCGAGCTGGTCGCCGGGCTGAAGCAGCACGCCGATGCGTTCCTTCGCCGACCGGCGCACCACCGGGTCGAGGTCGAGAAACACCTGCAGCGGCAGGATGAAGCGGCCATTGCCGGACAGTGCGTCGGCGCTCTCGGCATGGCTCCACTCGTCCTCGCTAAAACCTGTCGGGGTCCAGAGGCGGGTGGCGTTTTCCGCTATCGATTCACTCATCGAGAAATTCCCAAGTCCACAAAATTCTAAAGTTCAAAACGCCCGAGGGTGTGTTGAGATTCAGGTCAGGCCGAGCCGAGAATGGTGGCTTCCGAGAACCGGAGCGGAGCGTACTTTGGGTACGTGAGCACCGGAAGCGCAGGAAGCCGCCATTCGCAGGCCGACCTCACCTGAATATCAACATACCCTAAAGCGACGCGTCGGTCAGTGACTTCTCCAGCCCCGACAGATGGATGCCGCACTCGGTCTTGGCATGCCCTGCCCAGCGGCCGCTGCGCGCGTCCTCACCCGGCTGCACCGGCTGCGTGCACGGGAAGCAGCCGATCGAGAGATAGCCATAGGCGACCAGCGGGTTTTCGCGCAGCGCATGGGCGCGCATGTAGTTGGCCTGGTCGGCGGTCGTCCAATGCGCCAGCGGATTGATGCGGATGCGCGAGCCGACCGCCTCGAACACCGGAAGCGCCGCCCGCGTCGTCGCCTGAAAACGCTTGCGGCCGGTGAACCAGGCGCGGAACGGCTCAACGCCGCGCGCCAGCGGCTCGACCTTGCGGACATCGCAGCAGGCGTCGGTGTCGGTCTCGTTCAGATTGCCGGTCGGATCGATCCGTTCGAGCGCCGCTTCTTCGGGCGTGATCACCCTTATATCGGTCAGCCCGAAATCGGCAACGAGCGCGTCGCGATAGCCGAGCGTCTCCTCGAAGTGCTTGCCGGTGTCGAGGAAGATGATCGGCAGCGTCCGGTCGATCTTGGCGATCATGTGCAGCAGCACGGCTGAATCGGCGCCGAAGGAGGAAACCGCGGCGATTTCACCGTGAAAGAATTCCTGGGCCGACCGCTCGATGATCTCCAGCGGCTTCAGATGACCATAGAGCGCATCGAGCCCCGCCGCTTCGGCAGCGATGCCGGCCTCGACGTCGACGATACGATCAAGCGGCCTTGGCTTCGCCAGCATAGAGCGCCTCCTTGAACGGCGCGGGACCGACACGGCGGTAGGCGTCGATGAATTTTTCGTTTCTGTCGAGCCGGAGGCCGAGATAGGTCTCGACGATCTGCTCGATGGCGTCGGTGATTTCTGCCGACGAGAAGCCGCGGCCGATGATCTCGCCGACCGATGTGTTCTCGTCGGCCGAGCCGCCGAGCGTGACCTGATAGAGCTCGGCGCCCTTCTTCTCGACGCCGAGGATGCCGATATGGCCGACATGGTGATGGCCGCAGGCGTTGATGCAGCCGGAAATCTTCAGCTTCAATTCACCGATCTCGCGCTGCCGCTCAAGCGAAGCGAAACGAAGCGAGATTTCCTGTGCCACCGGAATGGAGCGCGCCGTGGCCAACGCGCAATAATCGAGGCCAGGGCAGGAGATGATGTCGGTGATCAGGTTTGAATTGGCCGTCGCCAGTCCGATGTCGACCAGAGCGTCATAGACCGCCTTGAGGTCGGCGCGCGCAACATGCGGCAGGATCAGATTCTGCTCGTGGCTGACGCGCAGCTCGTCGAAGGCGTACTTTTCGGCAAGGTCGGCGATCGCTTCCATCTGGCTGTCGGAGGCATCGCCCGGCGCTTCGCCGATGCCCTTGAGCGAGATGGTGACGGCGGCATAATCGGGATGGCGGTGGGTCACCACGTTCTGGTCGAGCCATTCCGAAAAGCTCTTGGAATCGAGGCGGGCAAGCTTGACCGCCTCGTCGCCTTCCGGCCGGTCCGTCAGCGCCGGCGGCGCGAAATAGGCATCGATGGCGCGAATGTCGGCTTCCGGCAGCTTCAGGTCCGCATCCTTCAGCTCCTGCCATTCGGCCTCGACCTGGCGGGTGATCTCCTCGACACCGGTCTCGTGGACGAGGATCTTGATGCGCGCCTTGTATTTGTTGTCGCGGCGGCCGTAGAGGTTGTAAACGCGCAGGATCGCTGTGCAGTAGGACAGAAGGTCGGCCTCGGGCAGGAAGTCGCGGATTTTCTTGGCGATCATCGGCGTGCGACCCTGGCCACCGCCGACATAGACGGCGAAACCGAGTTCGCCGGCCGCGTTCTTCTTCAAATGCAGGCCGATGTCATGCGTCTGGATGGCGGCGCGGTCGCGCTCGGCGCCGGTCACCGCGATCTTGAATTTTCTCGGCAGGAACGAGAACTCCGGATGAACCGACGACCATTGGCGCAGGATTTCCGCATAGGGGCGCGGATCGGCGACTTCGTCGGCGGCTGCGCCGGCGAAGTGGTCGGCGGTGACGTTGCGGATGCAATTGCCACTGGTCTGGATGGCATGCATCTCGACGCTGGCCAGATCGGCCAGGATCGCCGGAATGTCCGACAGCGCCGGCCAGTTGAACTGGATGTTCTGGCGCGTCGTGAAATGGCCGTAGCCCTTGTCGTATTTGCGGGCGATATGGCCGAGCATGCGCAGCTGGTTGCTGTTCAGCGTGCCGTAAGGCACCGCGATGCGCAGCATGTAGGCGTGCAATTGCAGGTAGACGCCATTCATCAACCTCAGCGGCCGGAACTGATCCTCGGTGATTTCACCGGCAAGCCGCCGCGCGACCTGGTCGCTGAACTCGGCGACGCGGGCCTGGACGAAATCGTGATCGAACTCATCGTAACGGTACATGTCTGGTCTTTCCGGGCGCGTCCGCCCGTTTCATCAATGTGGTCGTTTACGCCGCCCGAGCGGCTTCCGGGCGCGCCTGCTTGCCCAGGTCGTTGCGGTTGGTCGGGCCGGCGGCGCGGATCTTTTCACGCAGCCGGACCGGCTCGACCACGCCATTGGCGACGGTCACGTCGATCAGATTGACGTCGACCACTTCGTTGTTGGCATAGGCCGTGGCGCCGATCGCCTCCAGCCGGTCTTCAGCCCCCTTGTCATGGGCGACGTCGGCATGGTCGATGGTCTCGGCCCAGCCGCCATTGGCGTACCAGACGGCTTCGCCATCGGCGAGGCGGTTTGCGGTCAGAACTTTCATCGTTCAGCTCCTTCGGCGGCCGTTTGGGCCGCGCCTTCATGCCTGTGTGCCGCGAGCGGCTCGGAACGTTCAAAGTTGGCGCCGGCGACCGCATCGCCGATGATCGTCATGACCGGGCCGGTAAGATCGGCGCGGACCTCCAGCGACGGCAGGTCGGCGAGCGTGCCGTGGAAACGGCGGCGGTTGGCAAGGCTGGCATTCTCGACCACGGCGACCGCCGTATCCGGCGACAGGCCCGCCTCGATCAGCCGGCCGGCAACTTCGGCCGCGACCGAGCGGCCCATATAGACGGCGACCGTGGCGCCGGAAATGGCGAGCTTTGCCCAGTCGGGCAACGAATTTCCCTTGAGGTCGTGGCCGGTGGTGAACACCATCGATGACGACACGCCGCGCAGCGTCAGCGGCAACTCGAAATCAGCGGCGGCGGCGAAGGCCGCGGTGACGCCCGGAACCACCTCATAGGCGACGCCGGCATCGCGCAGCGCTGCCATTTCGTCGCC
>NZ_RZTI01000146.1:0-14442 GCF_003997275.1 Mesorhizobium sp. M6A.T.Ce.TU.002.03.1.1 | reverse complement strand
CCTACCATTGTGGCGAAATCGCCGATCCCGAAAACCACGCGGCGCTGGTCGATGCCGCGATAAGCGCCTTCGGCCGCATCGACTGCCTGGTCAACAATGCCGGCATCGGCGCGGTCGAACGCGGCGACCTGCTGGAATTGAAACCGGAGAATTTCGACCGGATCCTCAGCATTAATCTGCGCGGCACCGTCTTCCTCAGCCAAGCCGTTGCCAAGGCGATGCTTGCGGCGCCGGGTGATCACCCAAAATCGATCATCACCATCACCTCGGTCAGCGCCGAAATGGCCTCGCCCGAGCGCGGCGACTACTGCATCTCCAAAGCTGGGCTTTCGATGTGGGTGAAGACCCTGGCACTGCGGCTCGCCGCCGAAAATGTCGGCGTCTTCGAGGTGCGGCCGGGCATCATCCGCACCGACATGACCGCCGGGGTAACCGCCAAATACGACGCGCTGATCGACAGCGGGTTGGTGCCGGCGAAGCGCTGGGGCGAAGCCGCCGATGTCGGCGCCATTGTGGCGGCACTCGCCGGCGGCAAGCTTGGCTTTTCGACCGGCTCGATCGTCAATGTCGACGGCGCGCTGTCGGTGCCGAGGCTGTGAGCAGGTGACGTCATGACCGACTATATCATCGTCGGCGCCGGCCCGGCCGGCTGCGTCCTCGCCAACCGGCTGAGCGAAGAGCCATCGAATTCAGTGCTGCTGCTCGAGGCCGGCGGCAAGGACTGGCATCCGCTGATCCATATGCCGGCGGGTTTCGCCAAGATGACCAAGGGCATCGCCGCCTGGGGCTGGTCGACCGTGCCGCAGAAGCACATGAAGGACCGCGTCTTCCGATACACGCAGGCCAAGGTGATCGGCGGCGGCTCCTCCATCAACGCCCAGATCTACACGCGCGGCAATGCCCGCGATTACGACGCCTGGGAGAAGGAAGAGGGCCTTGCCGGTTGGGGCTATCGCGACGTGCTGCCCTATTTCAAGCGGGCCGAGAACAACCAGCGCTACGCCAACGATTTTCACGGCGACCAAGGCCCGCTCGGCGTCTCGAACCCGATTGCGCCGCTGCCGATCTGCGAGGCTTATTTCCGCGCCGGACAGGAGATGGGCATTCCCTTCAATCCGGACTTCAACGGGGTAACCCAGGAGGGCGTCGGCTATTACCAATTGACGCAGAGAAACGCGAGACGCTCCTCTGCCTCGGTCGCCTATCTCCGGCCGATCCGGGAACGCAAGAACCTGACCGTCAGGACAGATGTGCTGGTGACGCGCATCGTCGTCGACAAGGGCCGCGCCATCGGCGTCGAGACCGTCGACAGGCCGGGCGGCGAGAAGAAAATCCTGCGCGCCGAGCGCGAAGTGATCGTCTCGTCCGGCGCCATCGGCTCGCCGAAGCTTCTGATGCAGTCGGGCATCGGCCCGGCCGACCATTTGAAGTCGGTCGGCGTGACGCCGGTGCACGATCTGCCCGGCGTCGGCTCCAACCTGCAGGACCATCTCGACCTGTTCGTCATTGCCGAATGCACCGGCGACCACACTTACGACAACTACGCCAAGCTGCACCGGACGGTGTGGGCCGGCCTGCAGTACCTGCTGCTGAAGAAGGGGCCGGTGGCATCTAGTCTGTTCGAGACCGGCGGCTTCTGGTACGCCGACCCGACCGCCGCCTCGCCCGATATTCAGCTGCATCTCGGCCTCGGCTCCGGTATCGAGGCCGGTGTCGAGAAGCTGAAAAATCCGGGCGTGACGCTGAACTCTGCGTTCCTGCGCCCACATTCGCGCGGCACGGTGCGGCTGAACAGCGCCGACCCGGCTGACCACCCGCTGATCGATCCGAATTACTGGTCCGACCCTTACGACCGCGACATGTCGATCAAGGGACTCAGGCTGGCGCGCGAGATCATGCGGCAGAAGGCGCTTGCTTCCTACGTGCTGCGCGAGGTGCTGCCGGGACCGACGCTCACCAGCGACGACGAGCTGTTCGACTATGCCTGCCGCAGTTCCAAGACCGACCACCACCCCGTGGGGACCTGCCGCATGGGCCACGACGCGATGAGCGTGGTGACGCCCGATCTCAAGCTGCGCGGCATCGAGGGCTTGCGCGTCTGCGATGCCTCGGTGATGCCGCGCATCCCCTCCTCCAACACCAATGCCCCGACCATCATGGTCGGCGAAAAAGGCGCCGATCTGATCCTTGGCCGCGAGCCGCTGCCGCCGGCCGTGTTTTCGACCAACCAAGCGGCATGAGATCCCAGGAATGATCAGACACTGTGTTTTCGCTCGATTCCGCAACAACGCCGACGCCACCGAGCGCGCGGCAATCCATGCCAATCTCGAAGCGCTGCGGCGGGTGATCGAAGGCATCGGCAAGGTCGAATTCAGCGCCAATGTCAGCCCAGAACCGTTCGCGCGTGGCTTCACGCACGGCTTCACCATCGATTTTCGCGATGCCGCCGCGCGCGATGCCTATCTAATGCATGACGATCACAGCCGAGCCGGCGCCCGGCTGGTCGCTGCACTCGAAGGCGGCACCGACGGGCTGATGGTGTTCGATCTGGAGATAGGCGCTTAGCTTACCCAAGCCTCAGCGCGACGACACCGGCAACAATGCTGAGCACGGCAGCACCCCGCCATCCCGTCATCTTCTCGCCGAGCGCAAACACCGAAATCATCATGGCGAACAGGATGGACGTTTCGCGCAGCGCCGCGACCGAGGCGATCGGCGCCTTGGTCATCGCCCACATCACGATCCAGTAGGCGCCGCCGCTGAGCACACCGGTGTACACGCCCGCCTTCCAGTCGCGCGCCAGCACCGGCAGCGCCTTTGGCCCGCGAAAGATCAGGCACAGCACCAGCGCCCAGAGCGCATCGCAGACGAACAGCCATGCCGCATAGCTCGAGGCGGTGGCGGCGAGCCGCGCGCCGCTGCCGTCGGACAGCGTATAGCTGGCGATGAAGATCGAGGTGCCCAGCGCAAAGCCGACCGCGCGCAGGTTCAATCTCTCTAGATGCGCGCCACCGCGAAACGACAGCACCAGCGTGCCCGCCGACAGCAGGACGATGCCGAGAATGGCGAGCGGCGCCGGCACCTCGGCGACGACCACCATGCCGCCAAGTGCGGCCAGCAGCGGCGCCGTGCCACGCGCCAGCGGATAGGTCTGGGCGAAATCGCCGGCCTTGTAGGCGCCAATCAGGAACGTCCTGTAGCCCATGTGGAAGATCACCGAGGCGATGATGTACGGCCACACTTCCGATTTCGGCACCTCGACGAAAGGCAGCGCCAGAAGCGCCACGGCGCCCATGCCGAGCGTCATCAGCGTGATCGACAGAAAGCGGTCGAGATGGACCTTGACCAGCGCGTTCCATATCGCGTGCATGGCGGCGGCGGCAAGCACCGCGAAGAAGACGAACAAGGTCATCGGTGGCTCATGCGCCTCCGGTCCCTGTCGCGAACGGCGTTTCCAGGTCGATGTCGACCCGCAGCGGAAAGTGGTCGGAGGCGATTTCGCCGATATCGGCGCTGACCGAGCGCACGCGGCCGGCAAACATGCCGCCGACGAAACTATGGTCGAGCCGTCGCTTTGTCAGCCTGCCATCGATGGTCTTCACATGGGTGTGGAAGTCCCCCGCAGGTTCGCTGGCGACGGCGGCGGCATCGACAAAACCGTCGAGATAGGCGGCACCGCGATGGTACGGCGTGCTGCCGACGATGCGCCGGTACTCGGCGCTGCCCGGCTCCATGTTGAAATCGCCCATCCAGATCGCTGCCAGCGGGTTTTCCGGCTGCGGCTCGCCATTGCTCCAGTTGCGCACGGGTTCGTCGTCGGCGCCACTCCACGGGCCGCCGTCGGACGGCGCCCGGCGATGCTCGGCGAGCAGATAGTCGATCTGCTCCAGCCGCTCCTCGGCCGCGATATGCGCGAGATGCAGCGACAGCACCCGCACCGGTCCGGCAGGGGTGCGGATCATGCATTCAAGCGCTGCATTGCGGGTGTTGAGCGGACGCACGGTGCGGCGCAGCGGCAGCGTATGCAGGCGCGACCAGACGATCGGCAGCTTCGACAGCACCATGGTGCCGAATTGCCGCCGCCGGTTGACGATCCGGCCTTCACGCCGCTCGCTGGCGTCCATGTCGAAGGCCGGGCCATAGACCCAATGGTATTCGGGCAGCAGCCGAGAAAGGATTTCCGGCTGGTCGTCCTCGTTGCTGCGCAGCCAGTGCCGTTCCACTTCCTGCAAGGCGATGATGTCGGCGCCAGCGACAACCTTGGCGCAGCGCGCGAGATCGTAGCGGCCGTCGCTGCCGAAACCGTATTGGATGTTGTAGCTGACCAGCTTCATTGCTTAACCGGCTCAATTTCGTGATGGCAGTAGCGGTTTGGCGGATTGGTTGCAATGTGCAGCCGGATGGAGAGAGCTTGGGCCAGATAGCGCGCGGCTAAGTCGTCAGCGGCTGGAAACGTCCTGGCGGAGAAGCGGCCAGTTCCGACCAGTCGATTTCCTCCTCCAGGCGATGATAGGCTTCGTCGCCGATCGTCCCATCGATACGCAGCTGTTCCAACGCGTCACGCTGGCTCTTGATGGCATAGAGGCGCAACCTGTCGTACTCGGTTGCAGCCTGGGCATCGTCAGGATTTTCGGCGATCACGCGCTGCGCGGTAAATTGCTCGCGGACCGCGGCCGCCGCATTCGATGTCTTGCCGCTCAACGCGTCCAGTGCGGCCTGCATGATGGCGACGCGTGCCTGCGCGACCTCGCGGTCGACAGTTTCGTCCGGATCGAGACGAAGCAAGCGCAGCAGCGGCTTCAGGCTCATGCCTTGCAGCACCAATGTGCCGAGGACGACCGAGAAGGCGGCGAGCACGATCGGGTCGCGGCCGGGAAAGTCGGCCGGCAAGGCAAACGCTGCCGCAAGGGTGACCAGACCACGCATGCCGCACCAGCCGATCAGCACGCCGCCGCGAAACGACGGGGCTTCGGCCTGCCGATCCGCGTCACCGAAGCTGGCAAGCCACCTCATGATCGCGCCGCATCCCAGCACCCAGACGAGACGCGAGACGATGACGACTGCCAGCACGGCTGCGGCGAAGACGAACGCTTCGACCTGCCCCTGCTCGGCAAGCCGGCCGACGATCGATCGCGCCTGAAGTCCCATCAGGACGAAGGCCAGCACGTTGAGCACGAAGACCGCCGTCTCCCAGACCGAGTAGGAGCTGACGCGATTCCTGGCCGGCATGCGGCGCGGCGCGGTGCGCGCGATGGTCATGGCATAGACGACGATCGTAATGATAGCGGAGAGCCCGACCCTATCGGCCAGGATCCAGACGCCGAATGTTCCGGCAAATTGCACCACCGTGCCACTTGCCGGATCGCTGATGCGACTGAGGGTGCCGAGAAACAATCGGCCGAGCACATAACCAGCGGCTAGGCTGCCGACCGTCGACAGCAAGACCATCGGAACCGCGCTGCTCAGCAGGATAGAGCCGGCAGCTGCGGAAACCGCCATGCGGTAGATCAGAAGTGCCGTGGCGTCGTTGAGCAGGCTTTCGCCTTGCAGGATCGCGGTGACGCGGTGCGGCACCTTGAACTGTCCAAGCACCGCCGACGCCGCGACGGCATCGGGCGGCGCCACGATCGCGCCGAGGGCAATGGCTGCAGCGATCGGCAGGCCTGCCATTGTCCATCCGACGAGCGCCACGGCCGCAGTCGTGAAAACAACGGCGCCAAGCGCCAGCAAGACAAGCGGCAGCCTGTAGCGATTGAGATCGCGCAGCGACGTGTCGTAGGCAGCGTCGAGGAGCACCGGCGCGATGAACAAGGCGAGCGCCAATTCGGGATCGATCTCGATGCTCGGCGCAAACGGCAGGAAGGCGATACCTACGCCTGCCAAGGCCAGCAAAGAGGGATAGGGGACCTGGAGACGCCGCGACAATGCCGTCAGCGCGACGGCGATCAGCAGGAGAACAAGGGTCAGCTCGAAAAGCGCCATGCCTCATCGTAGCGGCGAAGCGGAATTATTGGCAGTAGTAAAACCATGAGCTGCTGTGATTGGCCGTTGTGTTCTGACTTGGCAGTATGCGTTGAGGCGGTTGTCTGCGTATAAGCTTGGGTCATGATCCTCATCGGCCAATATGACTCGCCCTTCGTTCGTCGCGTCGGCATAGCGCTGACCCTGTACAAGCTGCCGTTTGAACATCGTCCCTGGTCGACTTTCAGCGATGCGGACAAGATCAGGCCTACAATCCGCTGACGCGCGTGCCAACCCTGGTGCTGGACAATGGCGAGGTGCTGATCGAGAGCCACGCCATGCTGGACCATCTGGACAGCCTCGTAGCGGCCGAGCACAGGATGTTTCCGACCGACGAGCCGGCGCGCCGCCAAGCGCTGAAGATAGCCGCTTTGGCAACCGGGCTGGGCGACAAGGCGGTCAGCCTGTTCTACGAGAGGCTGCTGCACGAGCCGATCTCCGACCTCTGGGTCGAGCGCTGCCGCAAGCAGATAGAAGGCGTGATGGCTGTACTGGAAGCCGATCGCAGCACAAGGCCTGAAACCTACTGGTTCGGCGATCGGATCGGCCATGCCGACATCGCGGTTGCCGCCGCGCTTCGCTTCCTTGGCGAGGCACATCCCGGCCTAGCTTCGCTCACCGCGTTTCCGGCGCTCGCCGCCCATGCCGCGCGGCTGGAAGCGCTGCCGGTCTTCAGGACGGTGAGCCAGCCGTTCTTCCCGCCGGCCTGACTTCGACTTCCGGGATACTGCCGCTGTTAGTGCATGTCGCCCAAAAGTGCGCAGCGGTTTTGGGATAACGACATGCATAAAAACAAAGGCTTAAAGCGCGTCGATTGAATCCGTTTCAACGCGACGCGCTTTAGAGCATTTTGCAGCCAAACGTCTTCGCTTGGCGTCCGACAAAATGCGTCAAACAAGACCTGGAGCGCGGTTTTGGTTCCACCAAAGCGCTCTAGTGCAGCACCAGCATGTCGCCCGACGAGAAGGAAATCTCGGCCTTCTCACCGACGGCGGGCGGCGGGGCGGCCGGGCTGTTGAACGTGTCGAGCGACACCGTGCTGCCGCCGATGCCGACGCGAACCCGGATGACCGAGCCGAGGAAATGCACTTCCGCGATCTCGCCCGAAAGGCTGGAATCGCGGCCGGGATGGCGGCCGAGCGAAATCGCCTCGGGCCTCAGCGCTAGGGATAGCTTGTCGCCGGTTTTCGAACCGTTGAGCTTGCCCTTGAGCGCGACCTCCTGCGTGTTGACGCGCACCTTGCCCGAAGCGGCATCGGTGACGGTGCCTTCGAGCACGTTCAGCGTGCCGACGAAATTGGCGACGAACTTGGTCGCCGGCCGGTTGTAGATCTCGAACGGCGTGCCGACCTGCTCGGCCTTGCCGCCATACATGACTGCGATGCGATCGGAGATCGACAGTGCCTCTTCCTGGTCGTGCGTGACGAAGATCGTCGTGATGCCGAGCCTCTTCTGGATCGAGCGGATTTCCTCGCGCAGCGACACGCGCACCTTGGCGTCGAGCGCCGACAACGGCTCGTCGAGCAGCAGGAGCTTCGGCTTCGGCGCGATCGCCCGCGCCAGCGCGATACGCTGCTGCTGGCCACCGGAGAGCTGATAGGGATAGCGATCGCCCATCTGCGGCAGCTTGATGAGGTCGAGCATCTCGGCAACGCGCCTGTCAGCATCGGCCTTTGGCATGCCCGCGACCTTCAGTCCGAAGCCGATGTTCTGCGCCACCGTCAGGTTCGGAAACAGCGCATAGGCCTGGAACACCATGCCGACATTGCGCTGGTTGGGCTTGAGCCGCGTGATGTCCTTGCCGGCCACCACGATCTTGCCGGCGCTCGGCTCCTCGAAGCCGGCGACCATGCGCAGCACTGTCGTCTTGCCGCAGCCCGATGGCCCGAGGAAGGAGACGAATTCGCCCGGCTCGACGTCGAGGTTGAAATCCTGGACCACGGTGGTGGGGCCGAAGGATTTTCGCACATGCTGGATGGAGAGGAACGGCTCGGCCATGGCTTTTTTTCCGTCAGTAATTTCGATCAGTTTGGCCGGTTCGCCGATCGCGGCGCAAAACGCGACAGGATCTGGATCAGCGACATGCACGCCCAGGTAATGGCGAAGGCGATGATGGCAAGTGCCGCCGGCTCATAGGCGCGATTGGCGCCGATGTTCTGCAGGTAGGGACCGAAGGCCGGCCGATTGAGCAGGCTGGCCATGGTGAATTCGCCGAGGACGATGGCGAAGGTAAGGAAGGCGCCCGACAATACCGCGATCAGCACATTGGGCAGAATGACGCGGGTGATGATCGTGCCCCAGCCGGCGCCGAGAATCTGCGCTGCCTCCGTCAGCGTGCGCACGTCGATGGTGCGGAGCCCGGTGTCGACGGCGCGGTACATATAGGGCAGCGCCAGCGTCGCATAGCCGATGACCAGCAAGGCGTTGGTGCCCGTATCGCTCGCCAGGAACGGCAGCGGCGAGTTCGATCCGTACATTCTGATGTAGCCGAAGACGATGACGATCGCCGGGATGACCAGCGGCAGCAGCGTGATGAACTCGACGACCGGCCTCAGTTGCGGCAGCCGCAGCCGGATCCAGTAGGCGGTGGGCACGACGATCAGCACGCCGAGGATGATGGTGAAGACGGCGGCAAGCACCGAATAGCCGAAAGTCGCCTGGAAGCGGGGGTCGCCAAGCACGACCTCGTAGGCATCGAAGGAATAGACGCCGCGCCGCATGCGCATCGAGAATTCCACGGTTGCAATCAGCGGAATGAAGAAATAGGCCGCGCCCAGCGCGAAGACGACCCAGGCCCAGAAACGTCCGCTCTTCATTTGAGCCACCTTTCGCTGCGCGTCCGGAACCAGATGTAGAAGACGTTGGCGAGGCCGGTGATGACGATCATGCCAAAGGCAATGGCATAGCCGAGATGCGGGTTGTGCAGCACGTCGCCGCGAATCTGCGCGTAGAGCACGATGGGAATGATGTTGAGCGATGAGCCGGTCAGCGCATAGGCGGTGGCGATGGCGCCGAAGGCATTGGCAAACAGCAGGATGACGGTGCCGAGAAAACTCGGCCAGATCACCGGGATGACGACCATGCGCCAGTATTGCGCAGTGGTGGCGCCAAGTGTGGCGGCCGCCTCGCCCCATTCCTTCTTCAGCCCGTCGATCGCCGGTGTGATGATGACCACCATCAGTGGGATCTGGAAATAGACATAGGTCAACGTCAGGCCCCAGAACGACAGGATGTTGAAGCCGTGGGCGTAGATGTTGAAGCCGAACACGGTGTTCAGGATCACCGTCGCGAGGCCGAGCCGGCCGAGCGTGGCGAGGAAGGCGAAGGCCAACGGCACGCCGGCGAAATTCGAAGCCACGCCGGAAAAGGTCAGCGTCGCCGACCGTATCCAGTTCGGCAGGCCGCCGCGCACGATGGCAATGGCAATGGCCAGACCGGCAAATGCGCCGATGAGCGACGAAGCAAGGCTGATCTTGATCGAGATCCAGTAGGCGGCAAGGATGCTGGGCAGCTTGCAGTTTCCGTCGACCCAGGAAATCCAGGAATCATATTGGCACTGCATGTAGTTCGACAAATTGGGTGGGTCGAAGATACCGACGATGTTGTCGAAGGTGAATGCGCCGGCATCGTTCTGGAACGCGCCCAGCACCAGATAGAGCGTGGGCAGGACCAGGAACATGATGGCGAAGATGAAGAACGGCGCCACGCCCAGCCATTGCGTCGGCAGCCGAAACGCGCGCGCCTCGCTGGGCGGCGCCGTCTTCCCGGCAATCGCGTGATCGGAAAGCGAGAGATCGGTCATGCGCCGGCTACCGTCTTATCGCATCGGCCCGAAAATCGAACTCGATTTTCGGAAAGCACGATGCGAAAATTTGAGTTCTAGAGCGTACTTTGTGCGTCCAAGTGGACGCACGTCGCTCTAGTGGAATGCCGGGCGGCAGTGAAGCCGCCCGGCGGTTTTCAACCTTACTGAACGTTGGCGCCGACGACGGCGTCCCAGTTCTTGGTGATGGCTTCCTTGGCCTTGCCCTGCTCGTCGAGCGTCGGGAACACTGCGGCCTCATAAGATGCGGCCGGCGGCAGCTTGGCCAGCACGTCCTCCGGGATCTTGCCGTTCTTGGCGAGATCGTTGAAGCGGATCGGGTGGCAGTAGCCCTTCAGCCAGCCAATCTGGCCTTCGTCGGAATAGAGATATTCCAGCCAGAGCTTGGCAGCGTTCGGATGCGGCGCGTAGGCGCTGATCGCCTGCACGTAGACACCGGCGACGACACCGGTCTTCGGCACGACGACGTCGACCGGCGGATTGCCTTTCAGCGTGTCGCGGCCGGCAAGCGCATTGTAGTCCCAGTTGATCAGGATCGGTGTCTGACCCTGTGCAAGCGTCGCCGGCTTGCCGATGACCGGCACGAAATTGCCGGCGGCGTTGAGCTTCTTGAAGAACTCGAGGCCGGCAGTACCTGCGGCTTCACCGGCCGCGGCGCCGCTCGAAAGGCCGGCGGCGTAGACCGCCTGGATGGCTTGGTTCGAGGCGCGTGGATCGCCGGCGAGCGCGACGGCGTTGGCATATTCCGGCTTCAGGAGATCGGCCCAATCGGCCGGCACTTCCTTGACCAGATCCTTGTTCACCATCATCGCCAGCACGCCGTAATAGTCGCCGGTCCAGTAGCCTTCGGCATCCTTGGCGCTGTCGGGGATCGAGTCCCAGGTCGACACCTTGTAGGGCATCAGCAGGCCGTCGGCTTTGGCGGTGGGGCCGAAGGATAGGCCGACGTCGATGACGTCGGGCGCCTGCGGGCCCTTATTGTCCTTGTTGGCCTTGATCGCCTCGATCTCGTCGCCGGAGCCGGCATCGGGGTTAAGCTCGTTGACGGTGATTTCGGGATATTTCGCCTTGAAGCCGGCGATCACGGCGCCATAGCCGCACCAGTCATGCGGCAGGGCGATTGTGGTGAGCTGGCCTTCCGCCTTGGCAGCGGCAACCAGTTCATCCATGGACTGAGCCGACGAGATGGCAGAGGTCGCCATCAGGGCGACGGCCGTAAGGGAAAGCACTTTTCCCGTGAATTTGAACATGTGTTCTCTCCGTTGAACTGACGCCGTTGGACGCCTGCGATGCGGTATCGTTTTCGTGTGACAGCCAGATGAAAGCTTTGTGAAAGCGATGCCCCGCAGTACGAAAAAGTAAACTCTTTTTAACCGGCTGTAGCAATCGCCCCGCGATTATTTTTCCGGCTAATTAATTTCGGTCTTTCCTTTCATCCTTCTCCCCTTTTCTTTGCCCTCAATTCCCAGATCAATTTTCGGCGTGAAAGCCGTCTCAGACGGTGCCGGCAATGGCGTTTTCAAGCAGCGTCAGAGCCGCTTTCCTGGTCAGCTTGACCGGGTTGCCGCCGGCGGTCGGATCGACCACTGCCATGTCGGCGATCAGGCCCTTGCGCTTCTTGTCCATGTCGAGCCCCTTGATCAGGCCCGGCAGCGCGTGCGGCACCTTCAGCTCCTTGCGCAGCTTGATGACCGCCTTGGCGAAACCGTCGAAGCCACCCTTGATGCCGCAATAGGCGGCGAGCCGGGCGATGCGCACCTCGATGGCGTCGCGGTTGAAGGCCAGCACATAAGGCATGAACACAGCGTTGGTCATGCCGTGATGGGTGTCGTAGAGCGCGCCGATCGGATGCGACAGCGAGTGGATGGCGCCCAGCCCCTTCTGGAAGGCGGCAGCACCCATGGCGGCCGCGCTCATCATATGGGCGCGGGCGACGAGGTCCTTGCCGTTGGCATAGGCTTTCGGCAGGTTTTCGAACACGAGCCGCACGCCTTCGACAGCGATGCCATCGGCCATCGGATGATAGCCGGGCGCGCAATAGGCCTCGAGGCAGTGGGCGAGCGCGTCCATGCCGGTTCCGGCGGTGATGAAGCCCGGCATGCCGACTGACAATTCCGGATCGGCGATAACGATCGCCGGCAAAAGTTTCGGATGGAAGATGACCTTCTTGGTGTGGGTCGCCTCATTGGTGATGACGCCTGCGCGGCCGACTTCCGAGCCGGTGCCGGCCGTCGTTGGCACGGCGATGATCGGTGCGATCGCGTCGGAATTAGCGCGCGTCCACCAGTCGCCGATATCCTCGAAATCCCATACCGGCCGCGTCTGGCCGGCCTGAAAGGCGATCAGCTTGCCGAGATCGAGCGCCGAGCCGCCGCCGAAGGCGATGACGCCGTCATGTTTGCCTTTCTTGAACACGGCAATGCCGGCGGTCAGGTTCGAATCCACCGGGTTCGGCTTGACCTCGGAAAACACGCCATAGGGAACCTTGGCGTCGTCGAGGATCTTCAATGTCGAAGCGACGACCGGAAGTTTGGCCAGCCCCGGATCGGTGACGAAAAGCGGCCGCTTGATGCCGGTCGCATCAAGCACGTCAGGCAATTCCTTGATGCGCCCCGCGCCGAAGCGAACGGTTGTCGGGTAGTTCCATTTGGAAATGAGTTTTGTCATTTTTGACTTTCAGAAAATCAGATGGTTTCACGCAGGTGATATGATTTCGGCCTCGTCAGATTGTCGTAGCCGATGGCCGACAGGGCCGCGCCCTTGCCGGTGTCCTTGACGCCGGTCCAGACCAGCGCCGGATCGAGATAGTCGCAGCGGTTCATGAACACGGTGCCGGTCTCGACGCGGTCGCCGATCGCCGCCGCATGCTCGGTGTCGCGCGTCCAGATCGAGGCCGTCAGCCCGTAGGGGCTGTCGTTCATCAGTGCGATCGCCTCCTCATCGTTGCGCACCTTCATGATGCCGACGATCGGCCCAAAGCTTTCCTCGCGCATGACGCTCATTTGATGATCGACCTCGGTCAGCACTTCCGGCGCCAGATAGGGCGAGCCTGGGTCGTCGTTAGCAACCTTCATGTTGATGAGCGCCTTGGCACCCTTGCGCAGCGCCTCTGCCTTCTGCTCGCGGATCAGGTCGGCAAAGCGCGCCTGTGCCATCGGCCCCATCGTCGTCGCCTGGTCTAGCGGGTTGCCGACGACGTAGTTCTTGGTTTCGGCGATGAAGCCTTCGACGAACTCGTCATAGACCTTCTCGTGAACATAGACGCGCTCGATGCCGCAGCAGCACTGGCCGGAATTGTAGAAGGCGCCGTCGACCAGGTTGGCCACGGCATGGTCCATCTTGGCATCGGCCAGGACATAGGCCGGGTCCTTGCCGCCGAGCTCGAGGCCGAGCGTCATGAAGGTGCCTGCCGCAGCCTTTTCGATGGCGCGGCCACCAGCAACCGAGCCGGTGAAATTGACATGGTCGATCTTGCCCGAGCCGAGCAGTCTTTCAGTCTGGGCGTGGTTCATGACGAGGTTCTGGAACAGGCCCTTTGGCAGGCCGGCCTTGTCGAAAGCCTGCTGAAAGCGTTCGCCGACCAATAGCGTCTGCGCCGCGTGCTTGAGGATCACGGCGCTGCCGGCCATCAGCGCCGGCACGATGGTGTTGACGGCGGTGAGATAGGGATAGTTCCACGGCGCGATCACCATGACCACGCCGAGCGGCACCTTCTTCACATAGCGGCGAAACCCGTCCTTGGGATTGGAGGCCATCACCGGCTTCAGTGCCGCTTCGGCGATCTCGACCATGTAGTTGGTGCGTTCCCTGACGCCGCCGAACTCGCCGCCATAACGCACCGGACGGCCCATCTGCCAGGCGATTTCCGGCACGATCTCGTCGGTCATGGCGACCAACGCTTCCAGCATGGCAAGCATATATTTGCCGCGCTCGACGACCGGGGTCTCAGCCCATTTCTCTTGCGCTGCCTTGGCACGCTCGACCGCGGCATTGATCGCCTGATCCGTGGCGATCGGTCGCTCGGCATAGAGCGAGCCATCGACGGGGGATTTTATTTTGACCGTTTCGGTCATTCCTTGAGTCCTCGCAGCTTATGACAATCTCGGTTTTGAGCTACCCGCCTCCGCACCAAAGGCTGAACGGCAGCGCTGGCATAGTTTAGTACCGCTCGAACCCCCTGTGCAGTTCCCAATCCGTGATCCGGCGGTCGTATTCGAACTGCTCCCAGCGTGCCGTATGGACGTAATGCTCGAGCACGCCGTCGCCGAACGCCTGCTTCAGCATCTCCGATTTCGCCAGCGTCTCGGTGGCATCGCGCAAGGTCTTCGGAATTTCCGGCAGCTGCGAGGCCTGATAGGCGTCGCCGACGAAGGGTTTTTGCAATTCGAGCTTTTCGTCGATGCCGGCAAGGCCGGCCGCGATCAGCGCGGCGAAGGCGAGATAAGGGTTCAGATCGGCACCGCCGATGCGGCATTCCATGCGGATGCCCTTGGTGCCCTCGCCGCACAGGCGGAAGCCGGCGGTGCGGTTGTCCTCGCTCCACATGATCTTGGTCGGCGCGAAGGTGCCGGCCTGGAAACGCTTGTAGGAATTGATGT
>NZ_RZTI01000145.1:0-14454 GCF_003997275.1 Mesorhizobium sp. M6A.T.Ce.TU.002.03.1.1 | reverse complement strand
TGCGCGGATCGTAAAGGCCTTGCGCGGCAAAGCCGGTATGGGTTCGCCCGATATTGGTCAGAGACGGATTTTTGACGGCTGGCGCTTTCGTCTGCGCGGCCGGGCCGTTCGTCGCAGATGGCGTCATGTCCGTCATCGTCCTGTCCTCGGTTCTTGCCTGGCGCAGAGACAGGCGGTCGGCTGCGTCCCCCGTCTTCCCCGCCTGTGGGCGCAGGTGGATCGGTGGGCAGCGCCGAGCTTCATGTTGCCAGCCTTACTCCAGTGCCATCTTTGACGGGTCCGGGAGACCCTTAGCGGCAGTATGTTTTGGTGAGTTGATCAGGCACGTCTTCTCCTTGCTCGGTCACGTGTTTGCGGATAACGGCGAGGCTGGGCTGGACGCCTGGGCCGGCCTATTTGTACAACCACGTCAGGGAAATGGACGAATTGGCCAGTAAGCCATTCGACTATCGCCCCTCTTTGGTTTCCTCCTTGGCCGCCCCCTTTCACCTTTTGGGAAAATCCTCTTGCGGAGCCACACAGAGAGCGCCGTAACAAACCTTCTCACCCTTGTAGTTGGCCAGAGCCTGCAGCAACTCGGGTAGAAGGTGCTGTTTCAGGTCGTCCGAGACAGGCTCCGGACCTTCCAGCGCTTTCAGTGTCTGCTCGAGCAACTCGATGGCGCGATCTTTGTTGCCGCTCTCATGATAGTACTGAGCGACCACCGGATAAGACAGGAACTTAGAGCCGCCGCCTTGCGGCAGTGCCACGATGTGTTTGGACAGCTCTTCGCCCATCGCGAAGCGCTCAGCAGACGGAAAGCCGGAATAATCAAAGCCCGGCGCGAAGAGTTGGTATAGCGCCCAATACATCCATTCCTCGGACTTTCTGTCGATCGCGTCGCGAACGAATTGGCGCATTACGGGCAAGCCGGCCTGCATGTCGCGCATTCTGTGAAGCAACAGATTGACATGACTCACTCGGAAGTTGAGTTTGTCCGGTATCAAGGCGATGCCTTCTTCAATCGCCGAGAGCGCCGTCTTCCAATCCTCGGCCTCCATTGCCGGCCGAAGTTTGTCGTATATGGGCTTGGTCAGCGCTTGTTCGCGCGCTATGGTTTCGCCTTCCGCAATCCGCTCCGTATCGGCGGATTTTGCCTGATCGCTGGTGCGCCAGCTGCCGTTAAGCACCTTCGGCAAAACCTCATCGAGTTGCGTGGGATGACCGATAAAGGCGATGTGGCCGTCTCGGTCGACCACGAACGAGGTCGGGACCCCGTAAGAAAAGCTGGGCCCCATCCAAAGCTTGTCCATTTCGCCTGTGGAGTCGAATGCGATCCGATAGTTCAGATTCGGGAATTTTTCGGTCAACCAAGCGTCCAACGTGCTTCGGGCCTCGTCGGCCGTTGGAGCGTCTTCAGAAGCCGCGACTCCGACGATCTCAACGCCGTTGTCCTTGTATTTCTCCTGCAGCTGGATCAGATGGGGCATCCCGTCCACACATGGGCCGCACCAAGTTGCCCAAAATTCGACTATGCACACTTTGCCGGGCTCAAAGCTGGTGAGGGGCTCGCCACGCAGCCAGTTCTCGACTTTAATCGAAGGAGCCGGGGACTCCATCTGCAATACCACGTTGCGGTCCAAAGCTATTTCCAAAGGTTTCTGCACGAGCTGGTTTCCTCTCAGAGACGGCACACGGGTTCAGGGAGGAGCGGATCGCTCGTCTTGCCCCATTGAGTGCAGTCACAGTCACTCAGTGTCAAAAACCATGCCAACGCGCTCAGCGCGCAGTTAGCGCCCATTGCTTCGAAAAACCTCGACAGTGCCCAGATGTTGGTTGTAATGAACCTGACATTTGTCTGACGCTGTCAGCTTTTGGACACGCGATCACGCGCTTCGTGCCGCCAGAAGGCCAGGCCGAGCCCTGTGTTGCCAGCGGTCGCTTCGATGATTGTACCGCCCCGCGCGAGCTGGCCACGCTGTTCGGCATTAACGATCATCGACAACGCAATGCGATCCTTGATCGATCCGCCGGGATTCTGGCTTTCGAGCTTGACGAAGAGACGACACCTGCCGGTATCGAAGCTCTTCAGTTCGACGACCGGCGTCTCCCCAATCAGATCGAGCACTGACGCAAATGGCGGACGCAGGCGAGAGGACGCCTTTGTCGACGGTCGGCGGAACGTCTCGAGGCTCATGCGGCTGCGGTCTCCAGAATGTCGGCATAGTGCCATTGCGCAGCATCGGGATGCGAGCGCAGTCGGCTCTTCAGCAGTTGCGGAACAGTGGATTGTCGGGGTCGCTGGCGGGGGACCCGCTTCGGCAGCCGTTCAGGCGGCAGGTCAAGAAACCGTATGTCGGCATCAAGCAGCGCGCCGAAGAAGAAGGGAATCGAAACAGTGCCCTTCGAAAGACCCAGGGCAACGGAAATCATTGCATCGGGCGAGTTCATGCGCCTGAAGCAGCGCTGCCTGCAACTGCTTCATAGCGACAGGCGGGCGAGACTCTAGCGAGGCTTTCGCCGCTTGGTTGATTGAGGCTCTCGACGAAGCCACCAGATTCGGCGGCCGATAATAGCTTGCTGCTCATTGGGACGTCGACCAACGCCGGGATTGAGAAAGGCAACCCTGCCCCACAAGGCGGGTGTCACACGTGCGGTGCGTCCGCTCGTCACGCCGGATGGTTTTTGAGACCTGGTTTCACGGCTAATCAGATGCACCCCTGTCGTCGTTTCGGTGCAGGCCGCCAGGGGGGCGTGTTGCAGCAGCTTGCAATTAGTTTCGCCACTACGGGGCGTGCGAGCACGGGGCTGCACAATGAGATCATATGCCGGCGTGGGGACCAAAGTGTGGCGCAGCCTTAGAGAACTCAACACCGAGACCGGAGCAACGGAGACTGCTCTTTCGTCGAGCCAGTTTAAATTAGAACATTCTTTCTATAGTTTACGTCAATTATCCTGTTCGATAGCTCTGTCGACTAGCGATGAGACTTTTCAACGCAGCGCGGACATCCGCTGGCCGGATGTGACTTGCTATCCTTTCAAGATCAAACAGGAGAACCCATGAGCAATCCACTCCTTGTCAACCGGACCATTCTTGACTCCGACGTTGTACCGCTGACCAGCCGTGTCGGAGCTGAAATCAGAGGCGTTCGCCTTGGCGGAGACCTTTCGGATGCAGCGATAGCAGCCATCAACCAGCTTCTTCTAAAACACAAGGTGATCTTCTTCCGCGGCCAGGAGCATCTCGACGATGCGGAGCAGGAATTGTTCGCGCGGCGTCTGGGTGACCTTGTACCTCATCCCACGCAGGGGCCGGCAGCCGGCACGGCCTCAATCCTCAATCTCGATTCCGGCCGTGGCGGTGGCAGGGCAGACCAGTGGCATACCGATGTGACTTTCGTCGATGCCTATCCGAAATTCTCGGTCCTACGTGGCGTCGTCATTCCGGCGGCGGGGGGCGACACGATCTGGTCCAACACGCACGCCGCGTACGAGAATCTGCCGGCGCCGCTCAAAATATTGGCGGACAATCTGTGGGCTATTCATAGCAATGCCTACGACTACGCAGCCGTGCGCCCGCGCGCCACAGCCGAAGAGAAGAGGCACTTCGAGGAAGTCTTCACATCGACGATCTACGAGACCGAGCATCCGGTCGTGCGCGTCCATCCCGAAACCGGGGAGAAGTCGCTGCTGCTCGGCAATTTCGTGCAGCGCCTCGTCGGCCTTTCCAAGAGCGATTCCGCCAAACTCTACGAGGTGTTCCAGTCCTACGTCACTGCCCCGGAAAATACCGTGCGGTGGCGCTGGCAAGTAAGCGACGTCGCTATCTGGGACAACCGTGCTACCCAGCATTATGCGGTCAACGACTATGGCGACCAGCACCGGGTTGTGCGTCGCGCTACGGTTGACGGTGACGTTCCGATCGGCGTCGACGGTCGCCGCAGTATAACCCGTGTCAAGGCAGCCAAGCCGGCGGCGAAGGCAGCCTGACCGTCTGAACAGGGTAAAGATGAAAACTTCGTATCGCCGCGGCCATATCGCGCTGCTTAACCGCCCCACAAAGCCTTATGATTTCCGAGAAGCAAGGCGAGTTGCGGGCTCGAGGCTTGGCCCGAAATCGAGGTCCTGCAGCGTAGCGCATGGCTCGAGTCGCTGCTCGTGGCCCCGCTGCAGCGGTACAGGTCCCCCACCGCCCCACCATCTCGCCCGCCCTGCACCTCGGATAGCGATCATTCACCGTTTGTTCATTATGATAGCGCACGATCATAACTGGACATGCTGGTAGCTCGTACATGCCTGAAGGCCCTGCGCGCCGACCCAGCGCCGGGGCCTTTTTACTTCCGCAAAATCGATTCCAGCAACGCGGGCACTTCGCAGGATGTCGCAATCCCGCGCTTGCGATGATACGCCGTACAGCGAATTGCGCGAACCAAACGAATTTGGGTTCCTCAAATATAGAATCGTCGATACCGATCCTGATGGATCGAGCCTCGACGACGAAGTCAACCATCTTCAAACGGAATTATTCAACATTGCCGAGAGCTCCCGGTGTGCCGTCGAAGCCGACATTCGGGAGGTCAGCGGTCACCAACGATCATGGTGATCGCCAGCATCTTTCGTATTCACATGACCGTCGGCCTGGTACTTTCCCGAGGCATGACATGAGTGGGTCTTCCTAGCACCGATTTGGCCCGGTAGGATTTGCAGGGGGCGCGGACAAGCGGATGAACAAACGGAATGATGCTGGAAAACTGCGCGCCTGCTGGGATTTAGCCGACCGTCGATAGGAACATAGCCCTGGTCGACGGCTTTCTGAAGGGCAAGAGTTTCGCCGACCTGGCTCAGGAACATGGCTTGTCGACAACGAGGGTGCGCCAAATCATCGAGAAGGCCGATCGGCTCGTGGGCGGCGGCATTCAGACCAAGACTGAAACGTCCAACGCCTCGCCTCGATCCGATTTCATGGTCGACTATCCCTATGTGTGCAAATTGGCCGAGAAGCACCGGCTGGGTAGCGTCACGCCGCATCATTCTTTGCGGAGCTGGAGCGCGCGGGATCGCTGGAGCGGCTGGTGAAAGCGGTTGCCGGGGCGCACGCCAACAACAACACGTGAGCTGGCGCCTCGTGTGGCAAAAGGAGACGAGAGCCCATGGCCTGCAATGAAGCGATCAAGCATTGCGATCGTGGAACCAAGCTGCCCAGTCGACCATCCGAACCGCGGCCTTCAATGCCAGCTCGCCTTGGAATCGGCCTTCCAGGAATTGGCTGAGCGCGCAGCGGAATCCGGCTGGACCGAGGAGATAGCCACGCGCTCCTCGAACTCGCCGGCGCGCGCCTTAGGAGCGACTCCGCCAATGACGAGACTGAGAGGACGATTAATCCTGCCAGGGCAACGAGAGAGCGGCAGGTTCAAGAAGCTTCGCCTGACCCGATAGGAACGTCGCTGCGCCAAAATTGGCGGTGAAGGCTGACCGCGGCCGAGTCGGGCAAGCGAGCGAAGTGCTGAAATAAGGGCGTGAGAATCCAAGACATCGTTTGTAGAGAGCATCGAGCTTCGCGAGATTGTGGTATAGGATCGACCGCAGGTGTTCTCGGAGCGCTCGCAGAACCCGGGATTCTTCCGCGGCACCCGCCAAGGCGAAGAACGATCAGAGTTGCACGATAACGCTTAAAAGCGAGCCTTCCTCCGAAAGTCTGCGCGCGCAGTTCCACGGTCCGATGCGCTTTCATAGCTATTCCAATCGCCGCGCCCATTCTCTCCCGGATCAGGTCCAGCGGGTCTGCAGTGCATGCGCCCCCAAAGTGGACGCCATTGGGCCGGGTGAACCGGGCTCGATTGCGCGCCGAAGGCCCGTTCCAGGCCCGGAAATCCGGGTCCGTCAGGGCGAGCGCGTGCGGGTCGAGGTAGAGAACGGCCTTGCCGAGAAAACGACCGTGCACTGGCATCGCGTGCGTGTGCCACATGCCATGGATGGCGTGCCTCACCTCACGCAGAAGCCGATTGGAGCGGGCGAGCGCTTCGTCTACGAGTTCGACGCCGTCGACGTCGGCACCTTCTGGCATGACCCGCACCAGAGGAGCTTCGAACAGGTCGGGCGCGGACTTTATGGTCCGCTGATCATCGAGGAACCGGCGGCGGTGCGGGCCGATCGCGAGGTGACCTGGATGCTCGGTGACTGGGGGCTGACGAAATCTGGCGCAATCAGCGAGGATCTCGGCAACCGGCACGACATTCACCACGATGGCCGCGTCGGCAACACGGTTACCATCAATGGCCGCGTGCCGGATACCTTTGCGGTCAGAAAGGGCGAGCGCATCCGGCTGCGGCTGATCAACGCCGCCAATGCACGCATCTTCAGTCCCGACTTCACGGGTTTTCGGCCGGCCGTCATCGCGCTCGACGGCCAGCCGGTGACGCCACACGCGCCGGAGGCGGGTGGTGCTGGGTCCCGCAATGCGCACCGATCTGATCCTCGACATGACAGGCAAGCCGGGCAGCCGGATTTCGATCTTCGACCGGTTCTACGAGGGGCTGGAATATGAGCTCGTCGATCTTGTTTATTCCGACACTCCGCTTAGGGCACGTGTGCTTGATTGGCCGCTGAACCTGCCGACCATTCCGCTGCCGGAGCCGGACCTCGATACAGCGTCCCGCAACGAAGTCGTCTTCACCGGCGGCATGATGGGCGAGATGGTGGCGCAGGACATGGGTGAAAGCATGGGTCCGGGGACGATGAATTCCGGCACCGCCTGGTTCATCAACGGCGTCGCCGCCGACGAGGCCAATCACGACATGAAGCCGGGGCTGACGCTCTTGCGGAATAAGAGCCACGTCATCGCCACGACCAACGCAACCGCGTGGCATGATCCGATCCATCTGCACGGCCATTCCTTCCGGGTGATTTCCCGCAACGGCCAGCCCACCCCACGTCGCGAATGGCAGGACACGGCGCTGGTTTCGCCGCGCGAGAAGGTCGAGATCGCCTTCGTCGCCGACAATCCCGGCAATTGGATGTTCCACTGCCACGTTCTCGAACACCAGGCGGCCGGTCGCCTGACCAGTCCACAAGCCGAAGGAGAAGCAAAAATGTCCAATACCCTGATAGCTCTTGTCCTCGCCTCGATCCTGTCAGGCGCCGCTCCGGCGTTCGCCGGCGAAAGGACGTCACGCTCTACAAGAACCCGCAATGCGGCTGCTGCGAAGGTTATGCCGGCTATTTGCAGGAAACGGCTTCGCTGTCACCGTCAAGGCCGACTCACGACCTTTTCGCCATGAGCCGCGAAGAGGGCATTCCGCCGGAAGCCGATGGCTGCCTTCTCTCGTTCATCGACGGCTATGTGGTGAGCGGCCATGTGCCGGTCGGCACGGTCAACAAGCTCTTGACCGAGCGGCCCGACATCAAAGGGCATGACGCTGCCCGGCATGCCGATGGGCTCCCCCGGCATGAGTGGCACGAAGGAAGCGCCCTTCGAGATTCTCGAAATCCGGAAGTCTGACGGGACCGGCGGCGTCTACGCCACGGAATAGGAGGCTTCGATGATGGAATGCATGAGCGGCATGATGATGTTCGGCATGGGCCTGGTGTGGCTGCTTGTCGTCGTCGTGCTCGTCCTCGGGACGGCCGCGCTGATCAAGTACCTGTTCTCCAGCGGCGGCAAAGGAGAAGGGCGTCGGTCCTCTTATCGATGCGTGGCCGCGGCAGGCCTCGGATTGGTCTGGACATTGCCTTGGCTCGCCAACCGGATGGCCGGTGGCGGCGCCCCGGCCGCGGCGATAGCGCTAGGCAAGACGGTTTTAGCCAGGCGAAGGTCAGCGCGATTGGAAAGCCCGCTGCCTTCGGGACGCATGCCGGCGCCGGGACCGGCCGCGGTCGTCGGCGGCGGCTACCAGAGCGACATGCCGGGCTTCGGGAATGTCCTCACCGACGAGGAGATCCGGGCCGTTCTGGCCTTCATCAAAAGCACATGGCCCGAGCGGGAACGCGCCTATCAGGCAGATGAGCCGCCGGGAGCGGGAGCAGACACAGTGAGACCAATCCTAGCCGCGGAGCCCTCGAACGCCCCCAACCGGAATGCATTGTCCATGAAAGCGAAACCGTCGCTTGCGATTCAATTTCTGGCGCTGATCCTCGCGACCTCCGCGCTGGCCCACCATCCGGGCGCCGATCTCGACAAGATGAGGGACAGCGCGGAGAGGTTCTTCCAGGCGATCGACGAGCAGGCCGCGCCGCCTTTCGAACTGGCCGACGCGGACGGAAGGGCCGTCCGCCTTTCCGATTTCTCCGACAAGATCGTGGTGCTCTACTTCATGACGAGGTAACCTTGGAAGAAGAAGGCGACGGCCACTGGCGGCAGGATGGCAAGCACGCTGGCCGCAAAAAGCGGCCCATACTCATAGAAGCGGGCCGGTTCTGTCGCAAATCGTGCTTTTGGCCACAACTGGACGCTTTCGCGCGCTTATGGACCAGCTCACATGTCCAACAACGCAAGCAGATGACAGGGCTCGACGTGCCCCGGGGTGGCGCCCTACTTCCACGCTCGCACTGTCACACTCCCGCCGAAAGGCGGGTTTAGTGAGTTATGGCAGTGACTGTGCCACCAGTCCAAACGTCGAGTTTCGCGGCAACTTCGACACTTTCCTTAGCTGACTTGCCCAAAACCAGCGCGGCCAAAGCATACTGCTTACCGCTCCCGATGGCATAATATTCACCTTTCACGGGATCACTTGGCAGCCAATTGCCGTCCAACAATACGGCTTCCCCATTTTTGCGCACTATCAGCGCCTCAAATTCAAAATTGTCGTCGTTGCGCGGCACAGGAATATCAGAAACATCCATGCCCTTCTCAACCCAGTCTCGAACGGCCTTTGGAATACCCAAGGACGAAGAGGAAACGCCGATGAGTGTGCCGTCGCATAAGCGAAACACCTTCGTTTTCTCACCGACGGATACTGAGTCAAAACCCAAGGCTCGGCCGTCGCCAGCCATGGTTCCGTTCCTGTAAGCTATTGTTGTCATTGGCACCCTTCTATCGCTACATCAAACTTCAGGACCTTGCGCATGTCCCCTGTGTCAAGGTCACTGACCGACGGCCTATTTGCCTGATACACGATACAGGCTGCGCTCCTTGAGTTCGCGCACGGGTGGCCGTCATCTTGCCGCCTTCGCGCAATGCCTTGAACAGGCCGAGTCTGTCCCCCAGCGGGAATGACAACCACCTCCATGTCGTTGAAAAGCAGGAAATCCGTCACTTTGCCTCGTCGGTAACGGGCGGAGCCGGAGCGGTCGTCACCGGGCAAGCGCGGTCGCAGTAGGTATCCTGGGCAGCCCGTCAGACATGGATGGCTCCGGTTGTGGTGACGGGGAGGGCGATAAGCAAGTTCGGGCCAAGTGATTGTTCCGCGGCTGTATGTTTTGGTGAGGTGATCATGCGACTTCTTGTTGGTCGGTCACGTGTTTGCGGATAACCAGCATGCGCTGTGCCAAATGAGAAAACCATTTAAAGTCAATCCAGCAGATCTGACTGTATTCCGACATTGTCGGAAATTGGACATCGCCGAACGCGAGCGCTCGGGGCTTGTGATGATACTTGGGCGTGCTGCTTCGGAGGAGGGATGCGCCTCGTACCGGCCGCGAAGCCTTCCTGCATTTAAGGCGCCAGATCAATTGAACGCGCATACCAGTCAGCCGTCCCGTCGTTTAGTCCAAATGGCGATCCATCTCAGCGCGCTCACGCCATCCACCTTTCTGCGCGACCCAAGCTAAACACGCTCGGCGATGATTAGGATACCGACTACATCTGGACCCGCCCGGCCCTGCTCGCCTGCGAGACTTGAGGCGTTCGTCGATCGGATAGAGGTTTCGATTCAGGAGACGTGCTTCGTGATGCGGCCATGATAGGCCGGTCCCTCACCGACTGCCGCACGCTCGGAAGAAGCCAAGGTAGGCGACAAGCCTCTGTGGATCGCTGAAGCGCCGAATGTTGCCGATTGCCGCGGCAACGTTCGCACCCACGGTGACGTCGGAGGCAACGTCATCAGGCGACGGATTGTCGGATCTAGTGGGCATGCACCGCGATATCCGCCTCGACCACCGTCAACGCCTCGTTGATCTGATGATCAAGCCGAGGTGGCACTCGATGGCGGCGCGCTCAAGGAGCAGCATGCGAACACCTACTCCTAGCGCCGCTCCTGGAGTCCTATTTCCGCCGGCGCCTGACGAAGCAGCGCAATGCGACTCCCGCGACCGTGGCCAGCTATCGCGATGCCTTGCGCATGCTGATCCTCTTTGCCGCCGCCCGATTGCGGAAGAAGCCGGCGGCGTTGGCGCTCGAAGAGCTGATCGAGATCTCGTTCTCGCTTTTCTCGACGAACTCGAGGAGAAGCGGAACAATTCCGTCACCACGCGCAACGCCCGCTTGGCCGCGATCCGATCTTTCTTCCGCCACGTCGCTGCCGCCGACCCTGCATCCTTCGGCGTCGCCCAACGCGTGCTGACGATTCCCATTAAACGGACGCACATTGACGTGACGTACCACCTCACCACGGCCGAAGTGGACACCCTCATCGCGGCGCCCGATCCAAAGACGCCCCGTGGTCGGCGCGACGAGCCTTTCTGCTCTTCTTGGCACGGACCGGCGCCCGGGCCTCCGAAGCCACCGGCGTCAACGCAAACGACCTTCAGTTGGAGCGGCCGCACCCACAAGTGCTGCTGCGCGGCAAAGGGCGTAGAGACCGCGTCGTCCCCATTGCTAAGGACCCGGCTGCGGGCGCTGACATCCTTGTTGAGCCAGCGCGGGATCGCCCATCACGAGCCGCGACCGATATTCCTCGGCGCCCGCAACGAGCGCCGGGCCTACCAGACCGGCTTTGGCCGACAAGCCCATATCGCCGCACATCTTCCGGCACTCCCTCGCCATGAAGCTTCTCCAGTCCGGCGTGGACCTTTTGACGATCCAAGCCTGGCTCGGGCATGCACGGGTCGCCACGACCCACCGCTATGCCACAGCGGATGTAGAGATGATGCGCAATGGACTCGAGAAGGCGGGCGTCACCGGCGATCACGGCGTGCGTTTCCGACCAAATGACTCCGTTCTGCAACTGCTGAACTCCATCTGAATCTTTATGTGGCGGAGGCAAGCTGGGTTTGGCCGGTCCGAAGGGGTCAGGGCGGCTCCGCCACATAATCTCGCCCGACGCATAAATGCGGATCCCGGCCCGATGTCTCCTGAATCTGCAGAGCGAGACCCTGCATTCCGCGACGCATATCGGTCCGGCCCACCGCCAACCAGATCCGCACCTGGCTCGGGACCGGGATCATGACACGCCCCGCGCCTTCACCATCGCCGCTGCCAGTGTTGGCGGCGTGGTCAGTGGAATCCGCAGCCGCACCTTGCCGGCGACCTCCAGCTCGATCACCACTGGCGGCGGGAGCGGCTGGGCGCGTTCGTCAAGAACGTCTTCAGTTGCCGGCTGCCCGGTCTCAGGTCGAAACAGCTCGTTGCGCCAGTATCGGCTGCTGGGGCGCGACGCTGTGTCACAGGAAGAAAGGAAGGTCACCTTGGAGCTCAGGTCAGTCGCCCCTCGGGCTTTTTGCCTATGGCGGCAAAGGGCTCAAGCAAGCCCGAGCTTTTTCCTGAGCTCGGCGTTTTCTTTCCGGAGCCGGTCAGCGAGGAGCTTCTTCAGACGGGCGTTCTCTTCTTCAAGCTTCACAAGATCCTTGAGCTCATCGCTCTGTGTTGTCTGCCCAGCAGCCCTTTTCCAGTGATAGTACGTCTGTTCCGATATTCCAGCGTTCTGAACGGCTGCCTTGATACTCTCTCCCCGTCCGATCTGCTTCTCGATCTCGCCGAGCTTCTGGGCACGCTCGTTCTCAGAGTAATTTCTCCGCGCTGCCCGGACTGTAGGCGAAGCGATCGCTTTAGATGAAGACGCCTGAAGAGCCGAGCTGGCGGCGCTGGTTCGTATAGCACCTGCGCGCTGCGCGGTCCGCTTCCGCGTCTTCGGCGCCTTTATATCGGGTGTCTGTTCCTTCACGGGCACCTCGCCTGCTGCCTGGGTTGCCTCAGTTTCCTTAAGGTTGGACATCAGAAACTCCCTGCGATTTCAAACATCTATTCTAGCACGCAGCATCTAGAACTTATGGGCTTTGTCAACTGCGGCCACAAAACCGTGCTCGCCAATGTCGCCGTCCGACGCGTTAACATGATGCCAGTAACTGCGGCAATGCAATCGGTTCGCAATCCGCAACAAAGAGTATCGGCTGGATGTGCACGACGCCCCAGTCTCTGAAACAGCGTAGCCGCCCGGTAAGAGCCGCTTTCAGTCTGCCTTAGAAACAAGGTGGTCGGTCGCCACTCCCGCGCATACTATCCGTCTACTCTTGCTCCTCGCACGGCGCCAGGTCCTCGTCATCGATGCCGGGCAGCGTCGCAGCGGCTAAGCCAGCCACTCGCATTGCTCCCTGACAGGATGGTGCCGATCCTGCTGAGATCGCATGCTGGCGCGACGTTGCTTTGCGGCCACCGTCGCGCCTGCCCGTGAACTGTTCGCGCCTGTGCTCATGCTCGCCTTGACACCCTCGATGGGTCCATCCGGGATGGTCAACCATCCGGAACATAGCGGGCAGGCGGGCATCTTCACCAGCAGTCTCTGTGTCGCTCTCGTGGCGGCAAACAAGATCGAGGCTGGCGGGGTGATGATCAACGGTCCTCGAACCATCGATTTTGATCGCGGTGGCCGTTCAGTGTGTTCAAACACGAGGCGCCGTTAGACGGCACCGCAGCATCATAGCGAAGTGCCATGCAGGACGACTCCCTGCAGCATCGTCTCGCGCAGCCAAACACTTGCCGGATCACTGTTGTGAACGGCCGGACGTTTGACGGCCTGTGACGCGAAAAGGCAGCGGAAGATCTAGCATTTATGGGGGAAATGTTTTTTCGGAGTGCTTGACCCGCAGGAAGGGCATGACTGCCTATCGCCCGACCCGGCAAGGCCGCACTCATGACCGGCTGGGCTCGGATCCTGCATGCCGCGCCCGTGAGGTTACTTGTCGGAAGTGCGTCGAGCACAACGACGAGATGTAGTTCACGATCTTTGAAACGCGTGGTCAACTATCCAAAGTGTGGATGCCTTTCATCGAAACAAACGATTTCATCAATGTTGTGGAATCCTGCATGGGCAGAAGCACCTGACGCACACCGATGCCCCACTGCCTCATGGCGTGGCGAGCGTCTTAAGAACTGCCCGAAAGGAGAACTTTTCATGCGCTCTACCGGGCAGTGGAGTGCTGGGAAAGGGAGTTGCAACTGACCGGCCATGTCAACTGTCCGACTTCTTCCGAGCCTATGGACAGACTGGGAACCTTCCACGCAAAGCCATTCGAAAGCGGCCGCAGTTGGGCCGGCGCGAGACCGGAAGCCCGCGCAATCGGCTACGACGCGCACGGTGTAGCGGCTCACATCGTCATACTGCACCTACGCCACACACCGGCCGGACCTGATCCGGCTTTATGAGCATTGGGCTTTGTCAGTCGCACAAGCGTGATGGCTTTCGCGACGCGGCGCGCCTCAGGAACTGAGCCGCGGGTCCGGGTCGAAACGCGGGAAAGAAAGACAGGAAACAGAATGGCCGATCAATTCGCAACGGACGTCATTGCCCTGATCAAGAAACGCGCCGAGTCGGAGAGCGGTGAGGGAATGCCTGCGTCATTCGTCGGCGAGATAACAATCGCCACGGAACTGGACGCGCTCGGGTTCGATTCGCTGGGTTTGGCGGACGTCCTCTGGGATGTGGAACAGGCCTACGGCATCAAGATCGATATGAACACGGCCGATGCCTGGTCCAATCTCAAGAATGTCGGCGACGTCGTGGAAGCCGTCCGCGGCTTGCTTGCGAAGGAGGCTTGAATGGACAGGCGCGTCGTCATCACCGGAGTGGGCGGCCTGTGCGGACTGGGCACCGACGCCGCCTCTATGTGGAAAGAGATGCGCGAAGGCCGCTCCGCCATCGGCCCGCTCGCCAATTCCGAGCTTCATGACCTGGAGGGCATGACGGGCGCTGAGATCAAGGCGCTGCCCGAGCACGACATCAACCGGGGGCATCTCATCTCCATGGACCGCTTCAGCTTGCTCGCCGTGCTTGCGGCGCGCGAAGCCATGCGGCAGGCCGGACTTTCCTGCGACGAAGGGAATGCCCATCGCTTCGGCGCGACAGTGGGCGTCGGATTTACCGGTTCATACGCAACAGAACAAACTTACCGCTCACTGCTTTTGGGTAGCGCAATCCGTGCTGAACTCTTCACTGGAGTAAAGGTGATGCCCAGCGCCGCTTCCGTCCATCTTAGCTTGAGCCTCGGCTTGCGCGGGCCGGTGTTCGGGGTGACCTCCGCATGTGCCTCGGCCAACCATGCGATCGCCTCGGCGGTGGATCAGATCAAGCTGGGCCGGGCCGACGTAATGGTTTCCGGGGGCAGCGA